>JAZRWV010000223.1:0-8714 GCA_045599925.1 Myxococcota bacterium | reverse complement strand
GACATGGCTACGATCCGACTTTGCTTGGTATGATTGCCCACGATGCCAAATCCGGGCCCGTCATCATTGCCATTTCTGATGAATGGATTCGACATGGCCATATCTGGCGTGATGTTGTGCGGCATATTCAGACGATGGAGTGCTCAAACATCCTCATTTTAGTTGCCACAACACCTGATGTGGATGTTTTAAACGAAGCAGAGACATTTGACGTATCCCCCTATCAGTACCAAGAAGTTCGAGCCATTCTGGAGTCAGCACTGCAGGAATACACAATCCCGCCGCATGTACTCGACGAGTTTGCACAGAATACGGGGGGATCATTTGCAGATATTAGACATGCCCTTAAGATAATTGTACGGGCATTGGGGACACAGAATTGTGCAATATCCAGCTCAATTCTCCCCAGTCAGCCAGCCGAAAAAGCATACGCATTTTTTAATGCATTTACGCCGGAAGAAACTCGTTTTCTCTGCGTGGCAAGCCTGCTTCACGAACATTTTTATTTCGATGACCTCGTTAAAGTCTTTTATTTGGAGCCCTTACCTGAAGAAATTGTCTGGTTCCAGGAAAGACGTCGGGAATGGTGTTCAAACATCGCAGCAAAACTCGTCAATCACGGCGAACTCATCCCAGTTCAGGAATCCGAAACAGCCCCCGGCAACTGCTATATTATTCCAGAACGCGAAGTGTTCCGCGACTTTATCAATGCAACAGATCCTGCAATGGCCGCCAAAATACGCGGCATGTATGCAAAAGTACTCGAACAGAGGAATGCCGGAGCTATGCAGCAGGCCATAGCCTTCGAACAGACAGGTCTATGGGATAAATCAGCACATGCCTGGCTCAGCATTGCTCAGCAGCTCATCAACAACTTCTATAATCAATCGGCAAACAGCATCCTCAAACACTGCCTGCCGCATATCGGACCGGAACATGCCGTCGTTTACAAAGTTCTGCTCATGCAGTGCATCCACCAGAACATGCGGCTGGGACGATTCGAGCAGGTTTGCATTCATGCAGATGTTCTTGCCAGATATGGATTCATTATCAATGATGTCATAGCCTCATGCCTCGCATTTATAGAAAAGGGAAATGCCCTCAGAATCATGGGCAGATACAGCGAGGCCAAAGAAATTTTACAATATGCCATTCAGCTCGCCGAAAACCTGAAAAATGAAGCCAGACTTGCGGATGCAAATCATGCAATGGCTCAGCTCACATACGATGCCGGCGGAAAAGGTGCACTTGCCAATGCCCTGCGATATGCGGAAAAAGCACTCGAAACCAGACGTAAAAAAGGCGACCTCACAAAACTTGCTGAAACACAGACCCTTTGTGCTTCCATCTATCAGCTCAGAGGTGAATCCGAAAGAGCTGAACAGGCCGCAAACGAAGCATTCCGAGCTCTCAATGCATCCGGACACTGGTTTGACACGCCATATCCACTCATGCTTATTGCCGAATCTGCAACTGCTCTTGGAAAACCTCTGCCTTTCGACAACCTCGACCGCGGATTTGAAATTGCAAACAAGACAGGCGATATCACTCAACAGTTCAATCTCCTGCTCGTTCGCGTCAAACTGCAAATCAATTCGTTGCAGCGACAAGCAGTCCGCGACGATTTGGATGCCATGAAGCAGATCATTACAAAATGGCCTCTGCTTCCATGGATAACACAGTACCAGCTTTTGCTCGCAACTTTTGATTTCAGCCGTAAAAATTTCCAAAAAACAACGAAATCGCTCAAAACCTTCTTCGACACTGCCACAAAACTCGGAAATTCATACCTGCTCAGCGTTGGATATGAACTCTCTGCCGAGCTCAATTTCGAAGTTTACAAACGAAATCTTGGCACCATTTCACTCGAAAAAACGAACAAACTCTATCGTACAGCAACAAATATCTATGAATCCCTCGGCGCATGGCACAAAGTGGCCGAAACTCTCTTAAAGTATGCAGATTTCCTCGATTATACGAACCAAAAGGATGAGGCAGAAAAGGCGAGAAGGCGTGCGTCCAAAGTCGCACCATGTCAATAAAAGAGGACAACATGGCGGAAAGCAAATTCAATAAAAAAAATATAACGCAATGGCTGCAGAAAAAAGCGGTCGATATTCAATCCGGCATCGAAAAAGGTGTCGAAAAGTCGATTGAAATTCGCGACACAATCAATGCAAAAATTGAAGCCAGCCCGAAAGCCAAAGCCGCGCGAGATATCAGTGCCGAATTTATCAAAGCACAAAAAGAACGCATTTCCGAAATGAGAATCGGTGGGAAAAGAATCGGTGATCTGCCGCATGTCGCACAGAAAATGACCGAACGATATTTCTACAAACTGCTGCTCAAAATGCGCGAAATCGATCCCGATATGAACTGGAATCAGTTCATGCCAAATCCAGAGGAAATGCCCATATTCGCAGCATTTGAAACGCTTGGACTTCCGTATGGCACGCCATATGAGGAAGTAAAAAAGACTTATCGTCGGCTCATGCGCGAATATCATCCCGACAAACATTCCGAATCGCCTGAAGCCGAAAAAATTGCGACAGAAAAGACCCAGGAACTGACGGTTGCATACGAAATGATTTCCGAACATTACGGAAAATAACCGGATTTTTAGGGCATATTTTTTGAGTTCGACGCCGCTATGTCCAGACATACGCGTGCGTCACGGCGCTATGCCCTGCGGGCATACGCGCCTGTTGCCTGTGGTCGGCGCTATGCCCTGCGGGCATACGCGCCTTTGTAGGCGGGCTATGGTTGCCGCCATACGCCCGCCAACCGCCAACAACTGCTGAATTCCGTTTTCTCCGCGTTTTTTTTGCCTTTATGTGCAAAATAACTTATCCTAAAAAAGTTATTTGCTGTTTTTGGAGGAGTCCATGCGAAGCAATTACAGAAAAGGCTTTAGTTTAATTGAACTCATGATAGTCGTTACGATTATTGGCATTCTGGCAGCCATCGCAATACCGTCGTTTAATTATTTTATTTCAAATTCAAAGAAAACCGACGGTCGCGAAAAGCTCTATGAAATGTCACAAGGCGCCATTGTATATTTCAACGAATTTCATTCTTATTCGACAAATGGATTGAATAAGAAAAATAAGAGTTATCCAGGCTGCAATGCAAATAATACGGCTTTTTCAGTTTGTAATCACTCAGCAACAACAGCCATTCCGAAATCAATAAAAAAAGCCCCGACAACAGATTTCAACAAAGTTCCCTGGATAAAACTTCACTTTTCCATATCCAGTCCCGTGTACTATCAGTTTGTTTATAACGCGGCGAATGATACAGCATTTTCGGGCTGTGCAAGAGCGAGTTTAGATGATGAAGACGATTCGTTGTTCACCATTTCGGGAAAAAGTGACGGCACTTTATCACCTATGATAGAAAGCAATGATGCTACCACATGCACAGCCAGGCCGACAGCAGATGTTGGTGCTGATGATGACGATGGCGGTGACGAATAGTGGTAAAGATGCCTATAAGTAACTAAACAGCCGCGCCAAAGCGCGGCTATTTTTTTACAAATATCAAATCGGTGATAAAATGGGGTGTACATCAAAACATCTGCTGCACGTATTGGCGCAGCCAATAGGGCAGCACAGACGGCGTATCGCAGATAGCCGTCATTCCCCCAAAAAGGAATAAAGAATGAAAAAAGTCGCCATTTTCATCTTAATATTGCTGTCACAGCTCGCCATGGGATGCAATGCGGCCACATCCGATCAATACAAGACAGCGGCAAAAGCAGACCAATTCAGTGTCGAACAGGATGTCGTTCACGAAGATACCTATTATGCGACGAAACACGGCTGCAGAATAACATTTTATGAGAAAGCGAATGCATCGGAAGCGGAAGCCCTATTTGACCAAACCGAGCCGGATCGCAAGCACGTGCTACAAACCATAGGTTCAAGACAGGAGAGTAAAAAGAATTTTTTTCAGTACCATCATCACGAAATCAAAACGGCGACCACCTTCATCTATGCGACGCACTATCAGAATACATTTCTGTATTTTTCCGGTTCGCGAAATTGCGATGAATATGTCGAGAGACTGGCAGAAAAGTTAGGGTTTGTATATTAATGATGAGAAGAACCTAAAAAAAAAGCTCCCGAATGGGAGCTTTTTTTTTAAGCAGCAGATAGCAGGGAATTAGGCCTTGATATCGACTTTTGCGCCAGCGGCTTCGAGTTTTTTCTTGATGTCTTCGGCTTCTGCTTTTTCGATGCCTTCTTTGACAGTGCTGGGAGCGCCGTCGACGAGTTCTTTAGCTTCTTTGAGGCCGAGACCGGTGATGGCACGGATTTCTTTAATGACGTTGATTTTGTTGGCGCCGACATCAGCGAGGATGACTTTGAATTCCGTGGGTTCTTCAACGGCAGCAGCAGCGGCTGCGGCAACGACGACACCACCACCACAAGCGGCTTTGACGTCCCATTTTTCTTCGAGTTTTGAAACGAGTTCGTTCAGCTGGACGAGGGTAAGGGATTCAAGATATTCAATAACCTGTTCTTCTGTAACCATAATATACTCCGAAAGTCCGTACAAGGACGAAAAGTAAGATGCGCGAAAAGCGCGAAGTAATAAAGGGAACCCCGGGGAAGTGCCGGGAAATAAAAGGGTTTAGGAAGCGAGCAAAAAATTATTCGCCTTTTTCCATTTTTTCAGCGCGAGCTTTAATAAGAGCGGCGAACTTGGTAGCGGAAGCTTTGAAGACGGAGAGCAGAGCCGAGCGTGCTTCATTGCGAGTACGCATTTTGGAGAGGTTATCGACGCCAGCAGCATCGAGGACTTCACCAGCGACGATACCGCCGGAGATTTTGAAGTTGGGGTTTGATTTAGCGAAATCGACGGCGACGCGAGCCGGTGAAATCGGGTCATCAAGTTTAAGAGCCACGGCAACTGGGCCATGGAATTTTGCGCAAACGGGTTCGAGAGAAGTGCCGGCGAGGGCTTTTTTCGCGAGGGTATTTTTGACAACGCGGAAAGTGACGCCTTCAGCGCGGAATTTCGAGCGAACCTCATTAATCGTATTGACAGACACGCCAGACGTATCAGCAACAACGATTGAATCGATGCCAGCAAACAGCTCTTTATAAGCGACGATTGCGGCTTCTTTTTCGTTTCTGTTCATAATTCCTCTGCTAAACGAACAAATTTAAAGATCATCAGGTCAATCAGGAAGGGTGGATTGAACTGGAATAAGATCAGAGGAATTTCATCTGACCCATCGTTCCGGCTCAGCAGGCTTGCCTATTAAAGCGAGAAACTCGCTGCCCACATCTCCGACGGTTCCCGATGGCCGTCACAAAAAGCGGGCGCCTTATACAAGCGCCCGAGAAGAAAGTCAAGCTTAAACGATCGACGTATCGATTTTTACGCCCGGGCTCATCGTTGAACTGATGGTAATGCTACGGACATAAGCACCTTTAACGGTGGAAGGTCTAAGTTTCATCAATGTTTCAATGAAAGCATTGAAGTTATCGGCGAGTTTATCTGCATCAAAAGATGCACGACCGATAGGAGCGTGAACGATACCAGCGCGTTCGACACGGAATTCGACGCGACCGGCTTTCGTTTCTTTAATGGCACGAGCCACATCCATGGTGACGGTTCCGACTTTGGGGTTAGGCATCAAACCGCGCGGGCCAAGTACGCGACCGAGACGGCCAACTTTACCCATCATATCAGGCGTTGCAATCGCCTTATCGAAATCGAGCCAACCTTCACTGATTTTCTGAACGAGGTCGTCCGCACCCACAAAATCTGCACCAGCTTCACGTGCTTCTTTTTCTTTTTCACCAGCGGCGAAAACAACAACGCGAACTGTTTTACCAATTCCATGGGGCAGTACTACCGCGCCGCGAACCATTTGATCTGCATGACGCGGATCAACGCCGAGCCGAACAGCCACATCCACGCTGGCATCGAATTTCGTCGTTGTCATTGACTTGACGATATTCATAGCTTCCTGGATGTTGTCGTAACGCTTCTGCCTATCGACTAATTTAATCGCTTCTTTGTACTTCTTACCTCTTGATGGCATGGTGCCGCTCCTTATTAATCAACGACATCAACGCCCATACTGCGACAGGTTCCTTCGACTGTACGCATTGCGGACTCGATGCTATCGGTATTGAGGTCTGGGAGTTTAATCTCCGCAATTTTCTTAACCTGAGCCTTTGTAATCTTGCCAACTTTTTCACGGTTAGGAACGCCGCTGCCGCCTTTCAGGCCGAGTTCTTTCATAATCAGAACGGCCGCAGGGGGCGTTTTCACGACGAAGCTAAAGCTATGATCGGCATAAACAGTAATCACAACAGGTGTTAAAATGCCATCACCCTTCTGCGTTTTCGCATTGAACTGCTTGCAGAATTCCATGATGTTAACGCCGTGCTGTCCGAGGGCGGGTCCGACGGGAGGTGAAGGATTCGCCTTACCGGCCGGACATTGTAATTTTACATAACCTACAATCTTCTTGGCCATTTTTTACTTTCCTGCTATTGCGTCCACCTTTTCAACTTGCGAAAAGTCAAGTTCGACAGGCACGACGCGACCCAATATACTCACCAGTACGCACAGCCGCGATTTTTCGCGATCCACTGATTCTACCGTACCGTTGAAATTCACAAACGGTCCGTCCAGTACACGAACGGTATCTCTCAGCTCAATGTTGGCCATCATTTCCGGCTTTTCAACACTGTTATTCATCTTGCCAATAATGCGTTCAACTTCGGCTTCTCCCATTGCCGGCGTGTCTTTAATCGTCGCACCGCCAACAAATCCGCTCACCTTAGCTGTCCCTTTCACAAGATGCCAGGTCTCATCCGTCAGTTCCATCTGAACCAACATATAGCCAGGGAAAAACTTACGCTTGGTCTCGCGTTTTTCTCCCTTCCGATTTTCGACCATCGTCTCAACCGGAACCAGAACCTCTCCAAATTTATCCTTAAGATTCGAGGATTTAATGCGCTCTTCAAGCGATAATTTCGCCCGATTCTCGCATCCTGAGTGTGTATTCACAATATACCACTTCATCGCCATTTCTGTTCCCTCATCTCCGGGATAACTCTCACATCGGAGTTTTTTTTACCTACATCAAGTTTTATGCCTGCGCACAAAACTCGCGCTACTTAATCCCTAAAATCAAATCCGTCAACTCTTTTGCGACAAAATCGAATGTAAAAAGTATCATAGCAACAATCAACGACATCACAATGACAACTTTCATCGCATGTTTCGTCTCATCACCATTCGGCCATGTCACTTTTTTCATCTCACGAGCAACATTTAATGCTCCTTCGTAAGTTCTCGCATTTCGCCACAAAATGAGTGCGGTAATAATTCCAAGAATACCGCCACCTATCGTCGATAACGTAACGTGTTCACCAATCAGATGCGTGTCACCGATACTGAGAACCCCCATAATCCAGGCCGTCAGTTTCATATAAAACCACGACATCACAATTGCCGCGATGATATAGGCTATGTTGACGTAACGTTTTACTTCATCCATATCATTACCAGGCTGCTGATATACAAAACAAAAGCCTTTTGTCATGCGACAAAAGGCTTTTGCAACAGGGGTGGAAGGACTCGAACCCTCGGCCCACGGCTTTGGAGGCCGTTGCTCTACCAACTGAGCTACGCCCCTAAGTTTTCGGGCACTTTCATGCCCGAAAATCTTTTGTCAGGACAAATTACTTGTCAAGAATTTCGGAAACAACACCGGCACCAACCGTACGTCCACCTTCACGGATGGAGAAACGGAGACCTTCATCCATAGCGATCGGTTCAATCAAATCAATCTTCAGAACGACGTTATCACCAGGCATAACCATTTCGACATCGCCTTCGAGTGTTACAACACCCGTGACGTCCGTCGTACGGAAATAGAACTGAGGACGATAACCATTACGGAAGAATGTATGACGGCCACCTTCTTCTTTGGAGAGGACATAAACCTGACCTTTGAAGGATTTGTGCGGATGAATCGAACCCGGTTTGGCCAAAACCTGACCACGACGGATTTCTTCTTTCTTGGTACCACGGAGGAGGCAACCAATGTTATCACCAGCTTCACCGTACTCAAGAAGTTTGCGGAACATTTCAACACCGGTGACGACCGTTTTGTCGATTTCATCTTTCATACCAACGATTTCGACAGGATCATTCACGCGAATCTGGCCTGTTTCAACACGACCCGTTGCAACTGTACCACGGCCGGAGATCGAGAAGACGTCTTCAACTGGCATCAGGAACGGTTTGTCGATAGGACGCTGCGGGGTCGGAATATAGGTATCAACTGCTTCCATCAATTTATCGATGGCTTTGGTACCATAATCACTGTCAACACCTTCAAGTGCCTGGAGAGCCGAACCAACGATAACAGGTGTGTCATCACCCGGGAAGTCATATTTGCTGAGAAGTTCGCGAACTTCCATTTCAACGAGTTCGAGAAGTTCTGCATCATCAACGAGGTCTGCTTTGTTCAGGAAAACAACGATGTAGGGAACACCAACCTGACGGGCAAGAAGAATGTGTTCACGGGTCTGAGGCATCGGGCCGTCAGCTGCACTGACAACGAGAATTGCACCGTCCATCTGGGCAGCACCGGTGATCATGTTCTTGATGTAGTCGGCATGGCCCGGACAGTCAACGTGTGCATAGTGACGATTAGCAGTCTGATATTCAACGTGTGC
>JAZRWV010000222.1:0-4278 GCA_045599925.1 Myxococcota bacterium | reverse complement strand
AAAGTTCAATTCAGAACCTCGAAGAAACCGTTATTCTTGCGGTTATTATCGTTTTCCTGGTCCTGCTCGCATTTTTCCGCAGTATTACGACTTCACTCATTGTCGCAACGGCAATCCCTGTTTCTTTGCTCGGAACATTCGGGTTTATGTCTACAATGGGCATGACTTTGAACGTCATTTCTCTTGCCGGTTTGACTCTGGCTGTCGGTATGCTCGTCGATAATGCCATTGTTACCCTCGAAAACATCTTCCGACACAGAGAGGAAGGCGATTCGGCTTTCCAGGCCTGTGTTACCGGTGCAAGAGAAATTCTCATGGCCATTACGGCTTCCACCCTGACGACAATCGCAGTATTTTTGCCGATTCTGTTCGTTCCCGGTATTGCCGGTATGATGTTCCGCGATATGTCATTGACGATTTGCGGTGCATTGACGATTTCTCTTATCGTCGCTGTGACTTTCGTCCCAATGCTCTCCTATTATATGTTGAAGAGCCCGAAATTTGATAAGACAGTTTCTGGCAATTCCGGTAAGGAAGTCGATGACCTCAGCACACTCAGCGAAGAAGAGGCCATGACATTTACAAACCGCATGCGTAAAGCTTACGAAGGTTTCCTGCGTTCCTGCATTAAACATCGTTGGGGCGTGACCTTTATCATTCTCGCTATGTTTGCGGTTTCCATTTGGGGATTCACCAAAATTCCAATGGAATTTATGCCGACTTCTGACGACTCATTTATGTCTGTTAAAATTCAGACCGAAATGGGTACAGATGCAAAAACGACATTTGAAATTGCTCAGGAAGTTCAGAAAATTGTCGAGAAAACCATTGATCCAAGTGAACGAAGAATGGTTTCGGTTGATGCTGGTTCTGCTGACTCCGGTTTCAGCTCCATTATGTCCAATGGTATCAACTCTGCGACGATTCGAATTCCTCTCGTCAAACCGAAATATCGTGATCGCAGCATCAATGATATTCTCGATGCAACACGTGCTGCACTCAAAGACGTTCCTGGATTAACCTATCAGGTCGCTGGGCGTGGCGGCCCCGGTGGCGGTGGTGGTGGTGATATCGATCTCGAAATCTACTATGATGATATTCAGATCAATCGTTCTATCACAAAACGCATTGAACGTTATGCAAAGAGCCGTCCTGACATCTCTGAAGTTAAACTCTCAGTCGATGAACAGAAACCTCAGATTCAGATCGATTATGACCGCGAAAAAATGTCGGAACTTGGCTTGAATACAAGCACTGTTTCAACACTCGTTACGATCTTCTTCCGTGGTTTGGATGCAAGTGCATTCCTCGATGATGGCGATGAATATGATATCGTCGTGCGTTATGACCGTTCATTCCGAAACGACATCCATGAAGTCGAGAATATGCCGATTCAGACAAGCTCCGGCGCTATCGTTCCTTTGAGCACGGTCGCACATGTCTACGAAAACCTTGCGCCGACTCAGATCGAACGTAAAAATCAGGAACGTTATCAGAAAGTCAGCCTCACACTTGCAAACTCTTATGTCGATCCGGTTACCGGAAAAACTGTCAAAAAAGACCTCAAAAAAACCATCGCCAGCATGGAAGAATACCTTGAGGAACAAATGAAAATTGACAAGGAACAGAGCGGTATTGAGTGGTATTATGGCGTTTCCGGTATGGCTGAAAACTTCCAGGATTCCTTTAAATACCTGATGCTCGCTCTCGTCATCTCCATTTTCCTCGTTTTCGGGGTTATGGCTTCTCAGTTTGAAAGCTATCGTGAACCATTCATCGTTCTCTTTACGATTCCTCTTGCTGTTATCGGTGTTGTTGCAATTTTTGCGGCAACCGGACGTACCATTGATATGGCAGGCCTCATCGGTCTCATCATGCTCGCGGGTATCGTCGTTAACAACGGTATCGTTCTCGTCGACGCTGCAAACCAGAATCGCGATCGCGGCATGGATAAGGTTACTGCAATCGTTAACGCTGGCCGAACTCGTATGCGTCCTGTTATGATGACGGCTTTGACGACGATCCTATCCATGATTCCCCTCGCACTCGAACTTGGCGAAGGTTCTGAAACATGGTCAGGTCTTGGCACTTCCGTTATCGGTGGTCTGACTCTTTCCACATTCTTTACGCTCTTCTTTGTCCCCATCATGTACACGTTCTTTGCTGCAAAGAATCATGAGGTTCAGGAATTTGAACACGAAGATACTCGCTCACTTGCTGAAATCCATCAGGAAGAAGCAAAAGCCAGAGCTGCAAAAGAAGCTGAAGTGGGATTGGAGTTTGTCTCTGAATAATTCCAGAAAGTTTCTGGTAATTGAACCCGGTTTGAAATAAAAGGCTTTGCCCGATTGTTTCAAGCCGGGTGTTTTATGTTCCATAAACAACCTTGATCTCAATGGAGTTCAAGACTCAAATGAAAATAAAAGTTAAAAAAATCCTGGTTGCTTCGATTGTCAGTACTGCTTTTCTGGCTTGTACATCCAATGTATTGGCTCAGGATACGACAGCACAGTCCGGAAATGATGCAGTAGCGAATGGTGCTGTCGTGAACGAATCTGTATCGAATGATGCTGATAATAATGGGCTGGTTGATTGGCGTGATATCAATGCCAACATCCAGGAAGTTCCGTTTTACGATCCATCTTACATCGATCCAAGTGTTGGTGAACGTACATCGAAAAAGACTGAGGCTGCTCGTATCACGCTTGAAGCAACGCATGATGCTCCAATGCCAGGTCTCAAAGAGGTTAATCACGAACAGCAAAGCCTGCCGGGGGAAACTTTTCTTGAAGCTCAAGTCGAACAGATTTCTGAACTCAATGAAATCAAACCAGGACCTGCTTTAACTCTTAAAGAAGCCCTTCTCATGGCTGACGAAAAGAATCTCAACCTTCAGTCAGCCCGCGTTAAACTCGAAACTGCTCAGGCTCAGCTCAAACAGGCTTGGGCAATGCTTCTTCCCAATATTTCAGCCTCTCTGAGCTGGGCTCATATGGGATATCCAACGGATGCAACAGCTTCGGCTCGTTCCTCTGTTTCAACTGTGGGTGAAACGCTTTCCGCCATTGGCGAAAAAATGGAGGCCGATCCAACACAGGCTCTGATGTCTGGTGCCATTACTCAACTTGGCGATGGCATGGTCGCTGCTGCAGATCTTATTCCTAAAGCTGAAGTTCTGGATGCCCTTGCATTCAATGTCACGGTTGGGCTTTCAATCATCAATGTCGCTGGTTGGTTCCAGCTTCGTATGCTCGATGAAGCCACTGAAATCACGGCTCTCGGCATTGAAAATGGTCGTCAGCAGATACTCGCTGGTGTTTCTCAGGCTTATATGGCGGCGCTCCTTTGCGGTGAAGTCGTCAAGGTACAGCGCGTTCAGCTTAAATCTGCTCTTGATCAGCTCTCCCTTGCACAGGGGCGTTATGATCGCGGCGCCGATGTCAAGCTCTCCGTTATTCAGGCCCAGTTCGCAGTCGAAAAACAGCGACAGGCTCTTATCGATGCCATCTGGTCTTACGAAACTGCTCGCGATGCCCTCGCAAACCTCATAGATCTCGATGCACTTCCCGTTCCTCAGCCAACTCACCTCAATGGCGTTCGCATCGCCAGTGATGAAGAACTCGAAAATGAAGCCATCAATCAGAATCTCACACTTAAAATCAATCGCATGACTCAGCACGTCAATGAACTCAATCTCAATGCCGCTATTGCTGGGTTTGCACCGACGCTTTCCGGATTCTGGAAATACGATTATACATGGAGCGATGTTTGGATGAATGGCGACAGCGATTGGAGTGGCTCCGGTTCCTGGACGCTTGGCGCTTCGCTTTCCATTCCGCTTTTTGATTATTCAAAATTCGGTGTCCTCGATGAGCGAAAAGCCGCAATTCGTGAAACTCAGCTTTCGATGGATGCTACCGAAGCCGCTACGAGAACCGCTGTGCGTAAGGCTAAACGCGAATTCTATTCGGCTCTCTTTAGCGTTGATAACGCAAAACGCCAGGTCGAGCTCGCTCGCGAAGCCCTTGCTCTCACTGAAGCTGCCTATCAGAACGGCGCTTCGACATTTATCGATGTCAGTGATGCTCGTAACAGTGTCGCTGCCGCTTCGATCGCCTATATTACTTCCGGTATTCAGTCCGAGCTTTCGATGATTTCACTCATTTCAACTCTCGGTCGCGATATTATGGAAATCGTTTATTAATGCGCTCGCTTTTGGCCGCTTCGCGGCCATACAGCTCGCCTGAACGCCGCTATTCCTTCGGAATACGCGGCTTT
>JAZRWV010000221.1:0-11188 GCA_045599925.1 Myxococcota bacterium | reverse complement strand
CATGGCTACGATCCGACTTGACAGTATAGAGATGAAGACGCGTTTTAAAGCCACGGATTTCAGGAAGTTCGATCGGCAAAAAGTCGAAATAAAGCGTACGTTCCTGCTGTGTTTCGAGGCTGATGAGTTTACCGCGAGTTTCATCATTTGTCGCAGAATAAATGTGTTTAACATTGGTGGTTTTTCCGCACAATCCCGGTCCATAATAAACAATTTTCAAAACGATTTCTTTAGTCGTGTAATTAAAGAAGGACATGAGCAACCACCCTGTACAATGAATCTCAAACCGGAGAGCACAATGCTCATTTCCGGATCACAGACGTCCCTTAAACCTCAAATAAGTCTTGATGTCAAATATCGATGCTTTAATTTATTAAAAAAGAGAAAATTGTCGTTCTGATTTTTTCAATTTTCCTTGAAATTACTAGAGTTTCATTAAGGCTTCGTTTTTTTGTGTGAACCGACTCCCCCCAGAACCAGAAAAAAACAAAACTCCTAAAATCAGCCAAAGAAATCCGAAATGTCCAAAACGCAAGAGAATGAAACCGATTTTTGTGAAGAACGAAAACGAAATATTTTTGTGAAAAAGTTACTACATCTCAGCCGGGGTAAATCTATACTCAGCATAAATGCAGGCATACCTAGGTTTTTACCGGAATGGGGGACCGAGAAGCTAACCGTCCGGTGGACGGTTAGCCTCGCAGAGCCCAGTGAGCAAATGAAATGTTACCTTAAATTCCTCCTCGCCATAATGGAGAGGAGAAACGTCACGAAGTGACAAGGAGGTGAGGCGGCTCGGGAAACTAAGTTCATTTCATATTGTGAACTGAGTCCCCGGGGCAGAGCTCCGCCTGAGCCGTAACACGTGAAAAAAACTTTTTCATAAAAAACTTGCAATGATCGAACAAATCTTTTAGAAGGCTTCCCCGTTTCGGGGCGTGGCGCAGTCTGGTAGCGCGCCTGCTTTGGGAGCAGGAAGCCGTAGGTTCGAATCCTATCGCCCCGATACGCGCTCATAGCTCAGTTGGATAGAGCAACGGCCTTCTAAGCCGTGGGTCGCAGGTTCGACTCCTGCTGGGCGTATTCCTCGTTTGTTTTCCTTATTGTCCTTATATAGATGAGGTTCTAAAATGGCAGCTGTTCGCGAAAAAATTCGTCTCGTTTCCGAAGCTGGTACGGGTTATTTTTATACGACAACCAAAAATCGTAAAAAAACACCTGACAAACTTCGTTTCAAAAAATATGATCCCAAAGCTCATGCTCATGTTTGGTTCAAAGAAGCCAAGATTAAGTAATTGAGTTTACTGACTTAAAAGACGCAGTTTTAACTGCGTCTTTTTTTTTGCCCTTTTCCTGCCATTTTTTCATGCAGATTCACGACTTTAATCATCTGGAAGATCTCTACGACGAAAGTGATTTCGGCATCTATATTCATGTCCCGTTCTGCATGCGAAGATGCCGTTATTGTGCATTTGTTTCGTCTGTTCTCAGACCGGTTCCATCCGAAGCATACGTCCAAACGCTGTGTACTGAATTTGATCAGCGCATGACGCCGTTCGAAAAATCCCATTTGACGACCATGTACTTTGGCGGTGGAACACCGACAATGCTGAATGACAGCGACATTGCAAAACTTCTCAACCACATTCTGCAATGCTGTTCAGTACCGCATGAAATTACACTGGAAGCAAATCCGGAGCATATCACGCCTGAACGGGCTCAATGCTGGAAATCCCTTGGCATGACGAGAATATCATTGGGTGTTCAGTCTTTTGACGACCGAATGCTCGCTTTTCTTGGAAGACGCCACACGGGCACACAGGCTTTGCAGGCCATTGAACACCTTACCAATGCCGGTTTTGATGAAGTCAGCATTGATCTGATTTATGGTGCGAACCCCGAAAACACGTCACCAGGGGAAAAGCTCAGACAATGGCGGAATGTTCTTGAAACTGCACGCAGCATTCATCCGGCTCATGTCTCATGCTATGAGCTCACGCTGGAAGAAAACACGCCGCTGTGGACGGCACAAAAAAGAGGAAATTCCGTTATCTGCGATGAAAACACGACTGTTGAAATGATGCATATCATTGAGCAAACGCTCGGAATGCAACAATATGAGATATCAAACTACTGCCGTGATCATTACTATTCGCGCCACAATTTGTCCTGCTGGGCTGGTCTCCCCTATCTCGGGTTAGGTCCCGGAGCCCATTCGCTCATAAAAACCGACCATCAAATCATCAGACAGGCCAATATTCATGATATCAAAAAGTGGCTTGGTTCCTTTTGCAACCAGCCACCGGTCATCCCCCAGCCTCTTTTCTCTGAATCCCTTTCGCCACAAACGCACCTCGCCGAGCGTCTGATGTGTGCCGCAAGAACACGTATTTCATGGCGTCCGCAATCTATTGCCAACAGCATTCGTGCTTCATTGATGCCATTTGTCCCATGTTTAAATAAAGCCATTCAAAGAGGGCTTCTTGCCGGCGACATTGAGGATTCATTGCAAACAACACGGCTTGGCATTGATTTGAACAACCAGCTTGATGCAATACTGTTTGAAGGCGAAGAATAAAAACTGATTTAGGCGAAGCCCGGTGCATTGCAGTATGTTCAGCAAAGAAAAAGAGGCGCGTATTTGCAAAGCAAATAGCGCCGAGGGGGGGCCGAGAATTTCGCCATCCGGTGAATGGCGAAATTCGCAGAGCCCAGTGAGCAAATGAAAAGCGTGAGCCGTAGACGCAACAGCGTCGAGAGGCGAAACGCATTTCATATTGCGAACTGAGGAAGGCGCGTATTTGCAAAGCAAATAGCGCCGAAAGGGGGAGGCGCGTATTTGCAAAGCAAATAGCGCCGAGGGGGCACTGCCCCCTGACAAATCATCCACAAAGAAAGGAAAACAAACCGGTTTAATCAATCAATAAATGTTTTCTGCCGCCTTTTCCATTGCAATGAAATTCCCGACTGGTAGATAATCAGAACACTGCTGTTGTAAACAACGGTAGAAATTTCAATGAGAAGGAGATTCACATGCAAATATCCGATTTTCTTCAAAAGTATTTATCCCACGATGCAGTGACGCTTGTCGCGTATGAATGTGAAATACTGTCGCATTTTGATGCCTATCTTCATCAGATTTGGCCTGAAGGGCGAGTTTTGATTGTGACAGAGAGCTCTTACAGGGAATATGTGGAAAGGACGTTAATTCCGGCACTTTCGGCGCAGGGGTTTGAGCCGGCCTACTGTCTTTGCGTGAAGAGTGCGGGCGTCACATATAGTGCACAAATCGATGAATCGTTAGGAGATGGAACGCTGGAAGGTATTGTCGGAATAGCAGCATTGGGTTCATCAGAACTTTTTGCTGCGGCCCGTGAACGCGCATCTGTGTTAAATATTGCATGCTGTGCACTTCTCGAAGAGCTGCCCCCGCGCAACACCTTCGATTCCTGTGGTGAAAAGCGTCCCTGTGCGGATGCTATTTTCTTTGATCTCGATGCCATCATGAGGCGTTTACATGGCGATTTGCGGGAAACCATTCAGCAGCTTGAGGTCGATGTTTACGCATTCAAAGCCGACCTAGCGACTGCACATGCACTTGGCATTTCAGTTCCTGCCGGCGTTGCTGATGCGATTCACGAAGCGGTTCCTCCCCGCATTGCGCCGATGGGAACCCCCACTGAAGACGAACTGGCGCAGCTCTGTGAAGGCTATGCATGGAGAGCAGTCGCCGCCCGTCTGAACGGACGCGGCGATTCCCTTCAGACCATTTTTGAATATGCCAATGCCGGCGGCGATTTCCCGACATTTCCGATTGCACTTCATGCCCGCTTAATGGCCACAGTTTTTGAATCCGTCATTGAACTCGAATCTCTCGAAATTTCGCCGGAAGACTGTGCAAATCGCCAGCCTCCAAAGGAAATTCTTCGCCGTACACTTCAACAAATCCTGCTCGAAGACGGCGTCAAATTTGAGTGGCTCAAACGCGCCGACGACAATTATGAAGATCGCACCAAACTGCGTTTATCTCTCAACACACTCGTCATGAACTGGGATGATTATTGTGCCAAACTTCGTCCCATTGCTGATATGATGCACGCCATCAGCATTCAGGATGGCGTCGAAGATGGATGCGAAGACGAACTCGATCCAGCATTGAAAACACTGTGGATTCACGCGGCGAAATTTGCTCCGCTTCATACATTTTTACGCGTATTCAACAGTCTCAGTGTCATTGACCCCGCGCTGTATATTTAGTTTTTCTTCGCATAAACGCAAAGAAAAAGACGTTCACCTGCGAACGTCTTTTTTTATGCCCCTATAACCAATGACAAATGCTCCTGAATGGGATAGAGACGCCACAGAAGAAGAGTCGTCTTCTTATCTTAAAAAACTAAACGAATACGTATGGTCGGAAAACCCTCGATGAAGGAATTCCGTGAAAATAGGTTTTGTCCATGAAATATGCAGGTATCGATATTGGCGCAGAAACAATAAAATATGTTGTCATCGAGAAAACGCCACTTCGTGTGATTGAACACGGGATGATATCCCATCAAAAATCCATAGAACCGACATTGAGAAATGTCCTTTCAAAACTCCGTCAGATGCATATCGAAGGCATTGCAATCTGCGGTCGTTTTGCAAACATGCTCAAAATCAGGAATTATCCAGGTCAGGCTGTTCAAAAACGAGGAATTACGCAGCTTTTTGGAGACGCACCACTCACAGCTGTGACAATTGGATGCAATGGTTTCAGTGTATTGGAACGACGTGGCAGCGGTGCGGACGTTTTTCGTGAAAATTCACGTTGTTCACAGGGAACCGGCAATTTCCTGCGTCAGCTCGTGGAACGGTTCGATCTCGATTTATGTCAGTCCGATGAAAAATGTGAAAGTGTGGAAAAAGCCTGTGCACTTTCAGGCAGATGTCCTGTCATCCTCAAGACAGATATGACGCACCTGGCCAATCGGGGAGAAGATCAGGCGAATATTTTAGCTGGTGTATACGACGCGATTTGTGAGAACGTCGAAGCTCTGATAAAACCGTCGATGTGCCCCAAATCCGTCATATTAAGTGGCGGTGTCACGAGATCCGCCCGAATCCGAAAACATTTTGACGGTTTCTGCAAAAAGCATGGATTAAAGATGCTTGAACAGACGGAGCTTTCTCAGTTTTATATCGAAGCAGTTGGGTGTGCATGTCTGGCAGCTGAATGCGGATGTGATGCAATTCCGGGAGACTCAGAATCGCTGTTCAGAGCTGATGAAATCCGAAAATTTGATGAAATACCGCCTCTCAAAACCTATCTGTCCAGGGTTCGCCGTCTTGAGGCTTCTGAACGAAAGCCAATCACAGAGAATATGCCCATCATTCTTGGCTTTGACATTGGTTCAACCGGTTCAAAAGCCGTTGCAATTGATGCCTCGCAGGACAATGGTCTTTCGGATGTCTGCTGGGAAAGTTATCTTCGAACAAATGGAAATCCGGTCGAAGCCGCAAAATACCTCATGGAGGATTATCTTCGTGAGACAGGTAACAAAGCAAAGATTGTTGCATTTGGCGTGACAGGTTCCGGGCGCGAAATCGTCGGATCAATGCTGTCAACGTGCTATGGGCAGAATAAAGTCTATGTTCTGAACGAAATTGCAGCTCATGCAGAAGGTGCCAGAACCATAGAGCCTCGCGTTGACACGATCTTTGAAATTGGAGGACAGGACGCAAAATACATTCGACTTGCAGATGGACGCATTGTCGATGCAGCAATGAATGAAGCCTGTTCAGCGGGAACGGGGTCTTTTATTGAAGAACAGGGCCGTAAGTTCAAAGACATCAAATCACTCGGTCAGCTTTCTGAACTGGCATTATCCGGAAGCCGGGGCGTAAGTCTTGGACAGCATTGTTCAGTCTTTATGACACAAGTCATTGAAGAAGCTGTGGCTGCAGGAATTGAAACCTCAGCCATTCTGGCCGGAATCTATGACTCCGTTATTTTGAATTATTTTTACCGAGTCAAAGGCAACCGAAGCGTCGGAAATGTCATTTTCTGTCAGGGAATGCCATTCTGCACCCCCGCATTGGCTGCGGCAGTTGTTCGACAAACACAGGCCGAAGTCATTATTCCGCCGAATCCAGGCACGATTGGCGCATTTGGCATTGCAAGACTGGCCAAAAAAGCATTCAGTCAGTTTGAAGATGCCTGCGATCCAAAGCTTTTTACCGATGCAAGACTTATCGAACGCAACACATTTGTATGTGCATCGAATAAAGGATGTGGCGGCAATGGAAACCACTGCAAAATTGATCGAATCGTCGTTCAGGTGAATGAAGAACGGCTTCAGTTTACGTGGGGCGGCGCATGTTCTCTGTGGGATCGGGGAATATCGACGAAAAAATTGCCGGATTTAGCACCAGATCCGTTCAGACAGAGAAACGAATGTGTCGATCGAATCATTGCCAAATTACCATCCCGTGGCCACAAGACTGTTGCGATCAGTGACGAGTTCCAGCTGAAGACATTTTTCGTCTTTTTCTCAGTCTATTTATACGAACTGGGCTTCGATTTACGCATTTTTAAAGGCGGAACACTCGACGATCTGAGACAGGGACTTGATGAAAGCAACGTCAGATTCTGCGCCCCAATGCAACACTATCACGGCGTTGCCGCGAAGATGGCTGCATCTGATGCCGACTTCATTTTCTGGCCCATGATGCGAAGCGGAAAGTTTTCCGGACATGAAGAATATGCAGCCATCTGTCCTGTTGTTCAGTCAAGCCCGGATCTGCTGATGCATGACTTAAAAGTTTCTGCGTCACGCATCATTGATCCGGTTATTGACCTCGGCCCGGGAAATCTCAAGAGCTGCATCTTCAGGGATGCATGCATCAAAATGGCGGAAAATCTTGGCATCCACAACAACATCTATATGCGGGCCTTTGAAAAGGCGTCTGAAGCTCAGAGAAGATTCGATGACGAACTGCTATCCATTGGGCGTCAGGCACTCGCTTTTGCAAAAGACCATGAACTGATTTCAGTCGTCGTACTTGGCAGAAACTATACAATTCACAATCAGGCTCTTAACAGCAATGTTCCCGCTCTTTTGAGAGGTCAGGGCGCCATGGCTGTGCCGGTCGACTGCTATCCTATCGAAGAAGATGAACCTCTGTACTCAAATATATACTGGAGTTATGGACAGATTAATCTTCGAGCCGCCACACAAATCAGAAAAACACCCGAACATTATGCCATTTGGTGCAGTAACTACGGGTGTGGTCCAGACAGTTTTAATCTACATTTCTTCCAATTTATCATGCAGGGAAAACCCTATACGATCATCGAAACAGATGGTCATAGCGGTGATGCAGGCACCAAAACCCGTATCGAAGCATTTTTGCACTGCATACGGGAATATCAGACCATTTCATCCGAAATACCATGCAATAATCTGCACGAAATTGAACAGAAAAACACACCGATTATCGAAATCAAACGCAAAAATGCAAAACTCCTGATGCCACGAATGGGTGACAATGCCAGAATCATTGCTGCAGGATTCAGAGCTGCAGGCGCTGACTGCGAAACATTGCCGGTCCCGACAAGAGAAACTCTGCTCATTGGACGACGATACACATCAGGAAAAGAATGTCTGCCCGCACTCATCACTTTGGGATCTTTGCTTGAATATCTTCAAACAGCTCCCAAAGATAAAAAATATGTTCTCTTTATGCCGAGATCCAATGGACCTTGCAGACTCGGATGTTACAATCTGCTCGACAAACTCGTCATTCAACGACTTGGAATCGACAAAAACGTCGAAACATGGTCACTATGCGATACTGATTATTCCGAAGGCGTCTCAAAAACCATTTTTGTCTTAATTTATGCAGGATTCGTCGCATGCGACACCTTAATGGCTGCATTATATGATGTTCGACCTGTGGAAAGTCGTCCCGGCGCTGCAGATGTCATTTACCAGAGAGCACTTCAGGCAATTATTGAACAAATTGAAAAAGCACCTCAGCCAAATCCCTGGCAGGCTTATGTGGCTCACGAAATCCTGAGTGGTCAATTCTTCGGCATTGCCAATATCGTCAAAAAAGCAGCCCGTGAATTTGCTTCAATTAAAACGAACAAACCCGTTCCTAACGTCTGCCTCACCGGCGAAATATATGTCCGAAACGATCCATTCGCGAATGATTACATCATCAACGCCCTGGAAAAACGCGGACTGCGTGTTCAGTTCGCCCATTTTAGTGAATGGATTGAATATGCAGATGTCATCAATAAAGACATCCTTAAAACCGCAAATACAGTTCCTGATATCGTGATTTCACACTTTGTTCGCCACATCATTCGTGCAATTCATGCTCCCATGGCAAAAGCACTTCATTGGAAAAACCGTCATGCAGTTCCGGACATCCTTCAGACTGCTTCGCAGTATTTGCGAAAAGATTTAGTCGGGGAAGAAATACTCACCGTTGGAACGCCACTTCATGCTTACCGAAATGGTGAAATCCAGGGTGTCGTCAGTGTCGGCCCCCTTGAATGCATGCCAAGCAAAATTGCAGAAAGTCAGTTCTATCACGTCGCAGAAAATGAAGGCTTACTCTCATTAAATCTCAGCTTTAACGGTGATCCGATTCCCGATTCCGTACTGGATGACTTCTGTTTTGAAGTGAAAAGAAGATTTGAAAGAATTAACTCTGCCGGTGTTAAACAGGGAACCTGAACTTCAAACGCAGTGCGTTTGCCATAGGCACCAGCTCACACCCGGATTTGTCCCCACGCCACAGGCGTAAGGACAAATCCGGCCAAACAGTTACACTTGTAACTACAAAATAATTTGTCTTTATTGAGTGATGCTGTTAAAAGCATAAAAGCAACTCGTTCAACAGCGCAATTGTTTGGGGAATGCTTTAAAAATAATGCGTCTGCTTTTGTTCGATTTACGGTAAAGAAAAAGTCTTACATCACACATTGCCGTGTGACATGTATGAAATTGCTGTATCAGAGTTAAATTGTTACGGAGACAACATGGCTTTATCTGATGCTCGCAGGGACTATGAGCTTGTGCTCAAAATTCTGGCGAATATGGTTTATTCAAAACCAGTGGCACTGGTTTCAATCAGTCAAAAAACGGGAATTAAACTGGCAGAACTAATTGATTTTTGTTCTATGCTTGAAAAAGAAAAAATCATTCGTCGCTCAGTGGATAACGGGAACACTTTTTATATTTTAATAGTAAATGAATATCAGCAAAAAGTAGATTCACTCATGGCTCCTCAAAACTATGAGGAAAAACAACCTATCCGTTCCACACAAGCGCAATCTTCTATGAACAGTCGGGATGCCATTCTTCGACGTCGTTCACTTCGTGCTGCAAAATTATCGGAAGAAGCTGCAGCGGAACCACAACCAGAACCAGCTCCAAAAGCTCCTGAACCCATCAGCGCCATGGATTTGTTTGCCATTTCCCGTTCAACAATGACAAACAAACGCATCCTCAGAAATTCAAGAACAACTTCTATTCAGCCCAAAGTCACACCTGAACAAACCAATGAATCCGGCCTGCAAAGTTCTGTTTCTTCGCCTGGATTACCTGCTGGCAGCGGCTCTTTTAGAAAACTTGGCTCATTATCCTCTAGCTCTTATAAAGCCGTCGTCATGAACAAACAGAGCGGTCGCCATTCTCAGGTTTCGCGCTCTTCATTTGCTGCTACGCCTCCTGCAGGAATGGATGCTGTCGATTTCGAACGTTCTGACACCAACTTTAAACAAAAAGAATACATTGAACCTCCTTCGCTTGGACCAATCATCCCATTCAGAGCTAATGTTCAGGCATCCAATGAACTCCGGGAACCCGAAGTTCGTAACAAATTAGGACTATCTCCGGACGAACCTTTTGTTGCCCTTCTCACACCAAGACCATGCCATGATTTTTGGACTGCCTGTTCCGCAATGGCTAACGTCGGTGGCGGAACAATCATCATCGGTATGAAAAAATACGGCACCGGAGATGAGGCTTCATACTTCGTCAAAGCCGTAAACAAACCTGAAGAGGCCATTAAAATTCTCATCCGATCTTTTTATGACCGTTCTGTCATCAGCGATTGCCCTAAAGATCCAAATTTCATCGAAATTGTTGATTTTGGTCATAAAAAACTCCTCGCTGTCCATATCGATCCGAAACAGCTGTCCCCTGCACCTCTTTACACATCCAAAGACTCATTCTGTGCTCGCGACACTGCCGGCTGCTACACTTATAAAAATGGCGAAGTCGTGCATTGTACCGAAGATGAAGTCAAGGAATTATGGCAGGGACGAAGACTTGGAAATGACAAACCCGACTGGAATCAGGACTCTCAGCAAGTCCCTGTTCAGATGGAACGAAAAATCAAACTCAACGTTCCCGCCGGTTTCGATGATGATGTCAGACCTCTTTCTCGAAAAGACTGCACCTATGGTCAGCCCGTAACTCATACAATTCCTACCGGAAAACATCGCGTTTACCCTGGCAAATTGCCACCGGAAAGAGAACCTCTCGCTCAAACAGAACAATATGCTGCTGCACCGAAACCTGTTGAAGCTCCAAGCTTTGCAGAACCTCTTGCCCCCGCCATCCAAAACAGACCTCAGCCTCAGACTGCTTCTGATAATACATACAATCCCATGCTTCAGAGATTGCTGTCCGCTGAAGATATCACGATCGTTTCTCCACAAAATAACAGCGATAAACCAGCTCCTGCACCCAAATCGCCTGAAACAACTCCCCAAACTCCTGTCAAATCAAGTCACGATTCAACCACAAATACTCCTCCAATGGATATGCCCCCATTGCTCGCTGATGCAGATATGAATCTCATCAATTCCATTGTCGCCCCCGTGATTGAACATCCAAGACTTCAGATCTTCAGAATGTGCGAAGTCGCAACCGAACTCCTCAAAATCGTTCGTCTAAAGCCGACTGAACTCGCCGAGCTTTTCCAACGAAAACTCGTCCCCATTCGTGATAAGGTCATTCCTAAACTTCAGGAAAATCCAAACCTTCACGTCGTCAACGGATACTATTTCATCCAATAATTATCAGGTTTTCCGCTCAATATCCCATTTCCTCTGGTAATTCTTCGATCGGATAGGTGGCTATGAAGGGGTATGCCCCTTCGGCGCTATTTGCTTCGCAAATACACG
>JAZRWV010000220.1:0-3446 GCA_045599925.1 Myxococcota bacterium | reverse complement strand
GTCAGATATATGTCAGGAAAAGCAAGGCCGTATCGCCGCAGGCAATAGCGCCGTCAGCGAACCGTAGAGCCGTAAAACGGCTCAAGGCGAGCCCCATTCCAGCGAGCCTATAAATCCGTCACACGGCCAACAAATAGGTTGGCATTCGTCGATCGTTCGTAAATGACAAAAATAAACGGATGATCAACCGTAAAGTTGTATATTTCTTCAGGTCTATGAGGTCTAGCAGACGATGGAATAGCATGCTTAACGACGGCTGTTGCCGCTGCGGCTTCACCACCTTTTTCATCGATCTCGATAAATGCTTTATGAAAAATATCGGTAATCTTCAAATATGGAGATTCATCGACGTTTGCTGCATAATTGGGCATTGCATAAAATTTAGCGTCATCTGTAAACGCTTCCTTTATTCCAAAGGATTTCATCACCTCTACAATCGATATTGTGTCAGGTTGTAATTTAAACTTTGGTAGGCTCAAATGAATTTTACTATTTTTATATTCGCATTCCTTAAAATTGTTGGATAGTTTAGTTTCTGTTAAAGAAAGGGCTTTCATTCGATCTGTTTTGGATGTGACGTTTTTAACGCGCGGAAGAATAATTCTAAATATATAATTTCCGCCATCATTGGTTAATTTTGAATCGAATGCCATGTCAAACAAATCATATCCGTCACACGAAAGAATGGGACCAGGTCCAGTCCAATGCATCATATCGACTTCTTTTTCTGATTTATCGCCATAAAATTTCTGCTTTTTCGTGTCAGATTCTTCAAAAGGATTTAGCCATACGGATTTAAAGTAAACCGCATTTGTCAAAACAAGTTTTGTATCATTGGTAATGCTATCCTTAGGCAACAAGTCTTTGATGCGATCTTTGGTTGCTCTGGCGATATCATCATTGATTGTCAACCTCGCTTTTTCGGGATCTGCCTGATAATCGAGACTTATCGTGTCGATTTCATATCCAGCTTTAAGTCGTGCGATATAATCATCGGGAAGCTTCAGCGATTTGTCTGGCCAAATCTTATTTTCGATATTTAAAAGAGTGTTATCGTTGACATTTTTTAATTTAAAATCGACTTCGTGACCGGACATGCTTAGACACTTCGCATTGGGCATTTCCAAAGCCTTGAGCATTTCATCAGCCGTCGAGAGGCATGCGCCGTCAAGTGTCATTCCTATGGCTCTTTCGATCGAATATGGTGAAAAAACGGTATTGCCGGATGTCGTTTTCAGAAATTTATAACCGAAAGCATTGTTGGCTTTAACCCAGGCTTCTGCAGTTATTGGCTCACCTGCACCTGGACGGCAGGCTTCGGCAATATCAACATATTCTACGACTTTTACTGTATCAGAATCGGGCTGTTCTGCGTTTGCAACAATGTTTGACTGGTCATCTTTCGCCTGAGGTTCGTCTTTTGAGACCTCTGCTGCAGGTATTTGATCCGGATCCGCATTAGCCTGATCGGCAACCGGCGTGTTTTCGATAGGCGCTTTTTCTGCTTTATGACAGGCAGTCAGCCCACAAATCGTTGAAAGACTGCACAAAGTTGAAATGATGATTCGACTCCAATACATAGCGTTGCTCCACTAAATAATGATATTGGCATTCGTCAGATAATAAAAATTATCAGAACCTATTTTATATTATCCTTTATCTGTTTATTTATGACAAGAGACTAGAGAGCCGATTTTGCTCGCGCAACGTAGGCGCGCGAGCCTTCGAATGAGCTTTAACAGCCGTTTTGAACAACGCTTCTCCAATCTCGCCAAAACATCATGGATATGTTATTATCAATATTGTGTTGTATGATATGACGCAAGTTGGGCGAGGAGGTGCATCATGGGAATGTTTCTGAACACGGGGTTGAACAGATTTAAGCAGGTCGTCGATAATTCTTACTTTTACGTCGACAAAACGGGATTAATCGCGCACCTCAATCAGTGGCTGTTTTCGGTGGATCGCTTTGTGTGCGTCAGCCGCGCCCGTCGTTTCGGCAAGTCGATTGCGGCTGATATGATCGCGGCATACTATGACAAAACCGTCGATAGCCGTTCGCTGTTTGAACCGTTCGAAATCGCAAAACACCCCAGCTTTGAAAAGGGATTGAACAAGTTCAACGTGCTTTACTGGGATGCACAGCAGTTTATGGATTGCAGCAAACCAGAAGATTTTTTACCCAAAACAAACCGATGTCTTATTTCCGAAATGCGAGCTAATTGGGAAATTCCCGATGACTATGCACAATCGCTTCCCGACGCATTGTGCTATGTTTATGCTCAATATGGCGAACAGTTCATCCTCATCATCGACGAATGGGACGGCATCTTCAGACATCAGTTCCCCGATCGAATTCAAAGAGCATACGTCGATTTCCTTCGTCAACTCTTCAAGAGCAGAGCTTCTAACGATTGCATTGCACTCGCCTATGTGACCGGCATCTTTCCTATCGTCAAATACAACACGGAATCGTCGATGAACGTGTTCAAAGAATTCACGATGGTTGATTCTGATGTTTTATCCAAATATGTTGGCTTTACAGAAGACGAAGTTAAGGCATTGTGTGAGCGCTATCAGATGGATTTTAACGAATGCAGCCGCTGGTACGATGGTTATCACATCTGTGATATTGAACACATTTATAATCCCAACTCGATTTATCAGTCGATGATGCGTGGCCGCTTTAAGAGTTACTGGACAAGAACCGGCACGTATGAACAGATTTCAGACCATATTACGTTGAATTTCGATGGATTGAAAGACGATGTTGCACGTCTGATGTCGGGGGATCGCGTTCCGGTCAAAACGCTGCATTTCAAAAACAAAATGACCGATTTGAACAGCAAAAATGATGTCTTAACGCTTCTCATCCATCTTGGATATCTTGGGTATGATGAAGCAACAGGCGAATGCTTTATTCCAAATGAAGAAATTCGAATGGAATATGAAGTTGCCACGGAAGACTGCGGCATGGAAGGATTTGTTCAGGCGTATGCCCGTTCAAAGCGCATCATGGAAGCGCTTCGCTCTCGCGATACATTGACGGTTGCTGCCGAAATTCAAAAAGTTCATGACGATATATCTTCGGTTATAACTTATAATCGCGAAAACGATCTCGCACTCGTCGTAATGTATGCCTGCGCCTCGGCTCGAAAAGAATATATCTTTGTTCGCGAATTACCGACTGGTGCCGGATTCGCCGATATCGTGATGATTCCTATTAAAACCGGTCGTGCAGCTATTGTTGTCGAGCTCAAATGGGATAAATCCGCCGAAGGCGCCATTGATCAGATAAAAGCTCGTCGATATGCAAATCTGTTTGGTGATTACAAAGGCGAAGTCCTTTTATGCAGCGTCAATTATGATAAGGATAAAAAGCTGCACGATTGTGTAATCGAAACATGGAATATATAAGGCGCGTATTGCCGCAGGCAATAGCGCCG
>JAZRWV010000219.1:0-2824 GCA_045599925.1 Myxococcota bacterium | reverse complement strand
CCCTGGCAACATCTCTTGCTCAGCATCTCAATATCAAGGCATATTACGAACCTGTTGAAAATAACGAGTATCTCGAGGATTTTTACAGAGATACCGCAAAATATTCTTTCGCTATGCAAGTTTATCTCCTCACCAGAAGATTCCAGCAGCATCAGGAAATTATATGGCGCGGTGAATCGGCTGTTCAGGATCGTACCATCTACGAAGATTCCGTCTTTGCCGCAATGCTCGCCGAATCAGGATTAATGGAAGAACGCGATTACAGAACTTACGTCCAGCTCTTTCGATATATGAGTAATTTCATGTGCAAACCTAATGTCATCGTTTATCTCGATGTCAAACCAGAACGATCCATGGAACGCATTCAGATGAGAAGTCGTAACGTTGAATCCGGTATTTCCATCGATTATCTGAATAATCTTTACCGACATTATCAGAGCTTTATCGAAGAAATTTCGCGCGTCATTCCCGTTATCTGCGTCGATTACGATCGTTTCGCAACCGCAGAAGAAATGGCAAAAGTCATTCAGCAGGAATACCTCGCTCATTCATTCAAACGTTCTGTGACTCTGTATTGATAATTAAATTCACTCACTTTTGAGTTTGATTAACAAAAGCGCTGTCAATCAGCGCTTTTTTTTTGCTTTTCTCTTCGACAATAGCCGGAGTGGGGCGATTCAATCTTGATACCACAGACACAGACAAGCCGGCTCATTTGGGACACATAACAATATGACTGAACCGGAAATATGTTCATAAAGAAGCCCGTTTTGACTTCTTCTTCACCCTCTTTTAATCCTCTAGTTTACATAATATACATTATGGGACGTAAAACGGGACATGAAAAAATACTCATTCAAGCATCGAAACCAACCTATCTTAAACATACTCAAACAACTTTCTTTGTTCAAATCAAAGAATCGTTCCTATTGTCTTCACGGTCTCGATTTGAATTCCCGAGCCTTTTCCATAAAGCTCAAGACACATTTGCCTCGCTTTTACACAAACACGAACGCCCTTTGGGGATAGATCTTCATAAATGTGCTCTGCAATTTGCGCACATAACTGTTCCTGAAACTGCGGACGCCTCGCATAATATTCTATTATTCGCGTAAATCCACCTAAACCCGCTATGGATTTTATCGGGCGATAATCGATATCAATTGTCCCAAAAAATGGTACAAAATGATGTCCGCAAAAACTGTAAAATGGAAGATCATGCAAACATACAAGCTCACTTCCGGGTGAACTCATTTGAGAAAGCTCGGGCCGTTCCATTTGGAGCCCGCTCATCCAGGCCGACATGAGCTCTGCGGTATGGCGTGCACTGTCTTCCAGATCAATGCCACTGTCCGAGTCTTTTAGCCCTATGGCTCGTAAAAATTCACTGTATGCTTTTGCAGCTTTTTCAAGATCCATGCGCGCTTTTCTTATCTATGACAAAACGGCACAATCTCTCGATTGTACCGTTTTGAATGGCTCAAGCGTTTCAAAGAGAAAAGATTATTCTTCCTCTTCTTCTTCCTCTTCCTCTGACCCCTTCTTGGCGTTTTCTTCGGCTTCCAGGTAGTCTTTTTCGCCTTTCGCAAGCGTGTCTTCCGACTCGTAACACTTATGCGTTATTGTGCTGAAAAATGGATATTTGTCGTCACATTTGAATACTTTCGTAAATCCTTCTTCTGTGCAGGACGCAAGAAGAAATGAAAGTACTACAGCTGCAAAAATCATGAATTTTTTCATCTGAAATCTCCTTGAATTGGCATTCATTCCTTGATGCCAATATTAGACAGCCTTTTATACACAAAAACTCCTTAACAAACAACATCGATTCACTTTGCTTCTCGAAATTCTGTTGCTTATTCAGCATTGAGTCCACACTTCGATGTGTGGGAAATAATCGGCTTCCACTACCCTGTTCCACCTTCATTCTGCAGTCGACAGTTTTCTCCATCACACGCAATCATTGACATGCTTCGGTAAGTGAAAAAATAGGAACTGTTTTGGTTTCTGTTCCAACGGTCACTTGTGAAAGTGACCAGCTCGTACTATCACTATTGAGGTTTGGGATGCAGGTGTCGTCATTCTCAACATATATCATCATATTTGAATCTGTTTTAGATTGAAATGGCTTTGATGGGTTCTCATCGTTTTGAGCCCAATCGTAAAAATAATAATTTGTTACGCTATATTTACTCGGATCTTTTCCCGAAAAATACGAGTTTGAGAGAACTTCCCCATTTCTCTCCATTTGGGTCGCAGAAAAAATGTTTTTGTAAGTGCCAAGTGAATTATTAATATTATCAATAAAGCCAATAAATCCACCCAATGTGGCTCTATCTGTTTCGGAGTCTATATTTGCCCATGAAAATACATCGCTGAATTGATATTTATCATTAATTCTGCCATTCGAAATTCGGAGCCTTCCGATAAATCCCCCCGTATTATTGGACGATTCAATATGATCCGTTTTAGATATAATGCGTTCAAAGGTTAGGGTCGCTGATGTGTAATCCATTGAGAAATAGCCAATAAATCCGCCTGTTGAAACCTTGTCCCCTTGGGGATGGTCGTTCTTGAGCTGTTTGACATGGCTATATATATCTGAAAAACTTGAATTGTTATTATCTTTATTTAATTGATATGCAATAAATGACCCAGCATGATATAAATCGGTGCTATCAGTTTGGGTATTATCCATGATAACAGAATCAACTTCACTCGTGATTTTATTGACTGTGTTGTTATCTTTAAATTGACCTGCAAATCCTCCGACAAAATCATTTCCGGTTATTTGCTTGTGCTCGCTGTTAATATTCGATATGTC
>JAZRWV010000218.1:0-10346 GCA_045599925.1 Myxococcota bacterium | reverse complement strand
CAATACGCCATGCCGCGCGGGCTAACGGCGTTAGGCGTTGTTAACGCCTCTGACGCCGATACGCCCGCGCCACTCAAAAAAAAAGCCGCCCGTATGCAAAGCATAGGGCGGCTGGCGAACCGTAGCGCCCAAGCGCAAGGTGAGCCGCGTCAGATATAGAGCCGTTCCCAAAACGGCTCTATTCTGACGCCCAACAATTATTTACAACCCGTCAAAATCAGATACCGTAAAGTCTTCAGCGAATTGTCGTCTTTATACTGTGCGTCAAACATCTTTGCATCACACCGCACAGATGTGCGTTGTCCGTGCATATATTCAAATTCAACGATTATTTTTTCCATGTTTCCGCTATAATCCATAAAAACGCTTCCTCTGCCAGCTGGAGATGAAACGTCGGTTGCTTCTTAATCCATAATGATACTCTTAGTTTATAGCTGAATTCGCGTTAACCTCTCATTTCCCGGAGCCTTTATGCATTCCAAAAAACTGCTGTGTATTCTTTTTTCTGCTCTAACATTATCGGCATGTTCCGACGAAATGATCAGTGTCGGAACGCCTCACACTCAGGATGAACCATGCACTGGCGACAAGTGCACACCCTCTGATAACGAAACGTGTTCCGAAGAAAATTGCGATGATCAGCCCATTGATTATGAAGTTTGCAGCAGTCCCTGTCAGGACGACGATACGAAATGTGAAAACGGCAAAATCATTTCCTGTGTGGCAGACAAAGACGGATGTTTTGGCTGGAGCCAGCCGCATGACTGCGGCGACAACATGATCTGTGATGAAGACACTCATCATTGCGTCGAAGGCTGTTCCGACGAATGTGACCTCGGTCAAACCCAATGCAATGGCTCCGAAATCATTACCTGCATTCGGGATGAAAATGAAAAATCATGCAATTACTGGGGAATGCCTGCCAGCTGCGGTGAAAACATGCACTGCGATCCTTCGACAAACACCTGTGTCGAAGGCTGTGTCGATGAATGTGAAGTCGGCACTTCTGAATGCGCTGATGTCGAAATCCGTCACTGCGGACAATATGACGAAGACTCATGCCTTGAATACAGCGCTCCAGAAGACTGTGGCACTGATATGATCTGCGACAAAGATACAAACCAATGCGTTCAGCAGGGCTGTCCAACCGAATGTGTATTAAATGAAACGGCCTGCAGTGACGATAATTCTGCCATTACAGGCTGTCAGCCCATCAACGGATCTCAATGCAATGAATTTGTCCTGCTCGAAAAATGCGCCGACGGAAAATCATGTAAAGACACCGAAAACGGACCTGCTTGTGTTGCTACAACACTCAATTGTACGGCTGGCGAAAAAAAATGTGCAGAAGACGGCAAATCCATCCTCACTTGCGTTGCCAACAATTCCGGCAATGAATGGAAAAACACGCCTTGTGATGCATCCAAAAGCTGTGACGCTGCAAAACTTGAATGCACTTCGACATGCACAAATGCCTGCGAAGAAAACGCAACCCAATGTACTGCAGACAACAAAGGAATCCAGGTCTGTAAAAAAGGAACCAATGGATGCACTTCATGGGTTGATGGCGATAAATGCGGAACCGCACAGTCATGCAAAAGTGGCAAATGTGATTATACATGCGGCTCCGACTGCGATCCTTTCTCCATCATCATCCTGCCGGATACGCAGAATTACACCCGTTATGACACTGTCAAATCCACGACTTATCACAAACAGATGAACTGGATCGTCAAAAATAAAAACTCAAAGACGGTTCCAAATCTCAAAATGGTCGTTCACATGGGCGACATCACTAATGATAATACCGATATCCAGTGGAAAATCGCCAAAGATGCACAGCAAATCCTTTACGATAACAAAATTCCTTTCACCATCGTCAACGGCAACCACGACTATCGCATTTCCGGTAAAATCGGCGGCCGAAGCAAGTCCAAATTCTCCACATATTTCCCAGAATCATGGCTCAAAGGTGTTGTCGGCTACGGCGGTATCTACGACAAAGTCAACACATACAACACCTTTACCGCCGGCGGACAGGATTACCTCGTCTTAAACCTCGAATTTGCACCTCGCCAGGAAACCATGTGCTGGGCAAACAAATTGCTGCAAAAAAAGGAAAATCAAAACAAAAAGGTCATCATCACAACACACGCCAACGTCTCTCATAAAAAGTCGGGAAATACTGTCGCATCCTATGGCGGAAAGCCCAAAAATCAGTTCGTCGCCAACGGCGCCAGCGGCAGTGAACTTTGGAATGGCCTGACCTCGCGACATTCAAACATCATCATGATTCTCAATGGTCATGTCGGAGACAGCGAACACCGCGAAGATAAAGGAAATAACGGCAATCTGGTTCAACAAATTCTGACCGATTATCAGTTCGAAAAGCCGTGTACCGCATCCAAACTCAGCAGCTGTACGGCTTCCTGCCAGCATGCGGTTGGGGCCGGTAACGGCTGGCTGCGCGTTCTCACATTCTATCCCAAAGAAAATCGTGTCGTGGCTAAAACCGTTTCAGTCGTCACCGGCAGCACTTCCTTCTTCTCCGGCGAAGGCAAAGACCAATTCTTCTGCTCTCCTCTGTTTGACACGAGCAATATCGGAAAAACATGCAACGACTGCGATAACTGGTATCCAAAAGATCCGGCTCACGCCGACCACCAGTTCGAGATGGTTTATGACTTCACCACCCCGATGACCGACAAATACAACGATGCTGGATATCTCGGCTTCGTCCATCGCAATATCAATGCAACGAGTACTGGTGATCAACGCAAACCAGTAGTCGCAACCAATGACACGGGAACTCTCGTTTATGTCTGGGAAGACGACTCCAGTGATGCCGATGGCACTATCGTCAACACGAGCAATAACGCGCATGATATCTATGCAAGAGTCATGCGTCCGGAATCCTGTGCCATCAGTGGCAATTCCGAAATCGTCATCAATGAAAAGACCGCCGGACATCAGTCCGATCCCGATGTTGCAATGGATAAAAATGGCAATTTCGTCGTCGTCTGGACTGATGATAACGACAATAACGGATCCACTCAGGTCTATATGCGCGGATTCAATGCCGACGGAACTCAGCGTTTTGCGACCAAAACCGTCAACAAGGTTGACACTCGCAATCAGTACCAACCTCGCATTGCCATGGCCGCTGACGGTCAGTTCGCCGTCTCATGGACTGACACGGAATCCAGTGCAAGCACACCACAAATCAATATCAGAGGCTTTAAGGCCGATGGCACCGAAGCTTTCTCTCAAAGAGCAGTCGCCGATGAAGTCAAGGGGACCCGCGTTCATTCCGACATCTTTATGGCCGATAATCACACCATTATCGTTGCCTGGGAAGATGATGACGATGGAAACGGCTCCACACAGGCTAAAATGCGCATTCTCAACGCCGACGGCTCTTATAAAACCACGGTTAAAACCGTCAATTCAACGTCAAAAGGCGATCAAAATATACCAAGTGTTTCCGGAAAACCCGATGGTTCTCAGTTCATCGTCGTTTGGCAAAATGTCGCCACTTCAACAAACTACTCAATCATGGGCCGCACATTCGATGCAAACGGTTCAGCTCTCGTCAGTGATTTTACGCTCTCAACCTCTGATGTCGCACAAAAAGTCACCTCTCCTCATGTCTGTATGAATGCCAAAGGACAGGCAAAAGCAGTCTGGTACAATCCGACACCTAAAGATATCCAGATGCGCGTCTTTACCAATGGCGCGGTTTCTACAACCGCCGAAAAACGAGTCAACTCTCCTGGCAACGAAAAAGCTAATAACTCCGTTGCCTACGCCACCGCAAGCTCCAAAGAGCCGTCCATTGCCTGCACGCCAAATGGCGATTACGCGATGATCACTTACGCCGATGACAACGACGGCAACGCTGCATTTGAAATCTTTGCTGTCGGTACAAAAATTACCAAAACATCTATTTAAGGATTTTGGGGCATGGCTATTGGCCGCAGGCCAATACGCCATGCCGTGCGGCCTATGCGCCAGCTGGCGCATACGGCCTTTTGCGCGAGGCTATTCAGCTCGAAATATCGCCATGGTGTCGCGTAGCAATGCTACGCGGCTTCATAAATTATTTTCGGTCCGAATACGCCTCTCGCTATTTTTTGCGATTACCACATATCATAATATTTATATGTATCACCGTGGATTTCTTTACCATCGCTATCTTTTATCTGTTTTCCATCCTTCTGGAAATACTGTTTGGAAGTCGAATAATCGGTATAATAATTATATACATTTCCCATCTTGATGATGTACGACTTCTTTCCATTACTCACCCATGAAGCAGCACTCATTAATTCACTCCAGGTGTAATGTCTGACACTGTTTCCGGAACGTTTGCCATAACCATTTTCAGTGGAATTACCTCCTGTTGCCTCTGCAATATAAATGTCTTTAATTGTATTATCCGAATTACGCTTTATTCCAAGAATTAACGCAACATGACCTGAGCTGATATTACTGTTCAGACCATGCCAAACGATATCTCCAGCTTTAATGAGCTTTTGTTGTTCTTTGGTGATACTGCCAAAAAGCAGAAAATCTGATTCTTTAAGATTTTTTAGCTTGCTATATACAGATTCATGAGCGTTGTTCGGATTTAATCCATTGATATAACTAGAACATCTAAAATTGCGCTTATTATCTGATTTTGCGCCACAATGGTTTTCACCATTATCTTTATAATTAGCAAAAAGATGGGTTTTCCAATCCCCCAATGACAGTTGCCCATTTCTAAATGCCCATGTGACAAATCCAGAGCATTCAAGCCCATTGTACGTTTTTACATTGTCTTTTTCAAACGTACATCCCCACGGCGTTCCATCAGTTTTAATCACATCACCTTTTCCGTCACTATAATTTCCAGATTTACATTCATAACTATTATAAACATTATTTCGTAAATTTAATCCATATATGCGCACATTATTCACATTACTGGATTTTTCTGATTTATTTTCAGTCCAGATATAATGACTTCGAGTTGACTGTGCCGTTTTGGAAATCGTCCCCATATAATATGGAATATCATAAGGAAAACGTAACGTCAGAAATCTTGCAGCCGCAACAACACTTGCTCTTGTTCCATATTTTTTGCCATTGCTGCCTTCAGCCATTTTGGGTGAAACATAATATTTATACAAATCCTGATTAAATACAACTGCGCTGTCTTCTCCATAATATCGACAGCTTAAATCCCCATAACCACCTTTGGTAAAATGATAATTTCGATAACCGCTGTCACTATCACTACCAAACTTGGCGCTTACATACGGTTTTACATTAACTGAAAATTCTTTCGAAATAGATGTGTTACTCTTTGACTTGACGCGAACTGTTACAGTTCTGGCACCTTTGATTTTACTCGTAAACGTCGCGGTTGATGTATCTGTGCTGACATTTTTCGCCACAACATCCGATGCTTTTTCATCACTTCTCGAGCTTTTTACAAGCGTCCACGTCAAATCCTTATTACTTGCATTTTCTGGAACAACCGTCGCCGTCACACTCGCGTCCGAGCCTCTGAGCACTCTCACAGATGAACTCGAAAGTTTAATCCCTGTTACCGGTACCGATATGCATTTTCCTGCATCATCTTTATTTTTTCCCCCACTGCAAGTACCCTCTTTTACGATATCATCAATATGAGTCACATTGACGATGACCATTTCTGCATCTTTAAATATCTTATCGTCGTCAGAAATTGGCCCCACCTGAATTTTATATTTCTTATTCTCCAATGTCTGATCCGTTGTACCCGTCACGGTTATTGTTTTTGGGGTACTCCAATTCGATTTTGTAAATTTGACACTTGTGGGTGAAACTGTTCCATACTGCGTTTTCAAACTCTTTACCGGAACACTAATAGTTCCATCGGGTTCATGATCGAGAGTAATCGTAAACTCACCTTTCTCACCAGAACGCGTGGTCGTAATCCCTGACGTCGGAGTGACGAGAAATGCCCCTACAACAGGTTCGACGACAACGGGATCATCGACTTCTGGCACTTCTTCAACCTCAACACAAGTATGCGTGGTTTCGTCACAAATTTCATCCCCTACGCATTTCTCATCACCACAGGTTATCATTGTTTCGGCAACACACTCGCCTGCTTCTTCATCACACGATTCACCTGCCTCACACGTTTTATCACCACAGACAACGGGTTTCGCAGGATCATCCGGTTCTTGTTCCGGCTCTTCAATAACCTCACAGCTCTCGCCTTCGCATCCCACATCGTCTACACATTCCAATACTTCATTACAGATTTGACCTTCGTTACATACAAACTCACCACAAACAACACGAGTGCTATCTATGCATGAATTATCCACACATATTTTAGGTGGCAGACAGACTTCATCCCCACACACATTCTCCGTTAGTACTGACTCATCTTTTACGCATCTATCGGCGATACAAACTTCATCATCAAAACAATCTTTTCCACCACAAGTTCCTGCATATTCATCGCTCTCCTCGACTTCACACTCACCATCTACACAAACCTCTCCTTCATTGCATATCAATGACTGACAGGGATCGATATCTTCCAATTCATTCAAATCTTCAGATTTAACACAGGCATTTTTTACACAGATTTCATCGTCTTCACAAACGACAGAACCACACATTCCACGATGCCCAACGATCAATGAAGTGCGTTCATCACACGAAATGCCCAAACAACAGTTACACACCAATGCTGCAAAAATAATGAATTGCTTGTTAGTTTTCATCGTTTTTCCTGTCTTAAGGAGAATAAATGCTGATTTAAATGGAAATCAGCAAATAATTCAGTATTTTAGCCAATTATTGATATCAAGTCATCGAATTATTCATATCTTTCTGTCTGAATGTGTTTGATTTGGCGGAATCCCCCTTCTCAGTCCGCGTGTCCCCTGTCAAACTGTCACGTTATCTATTCAGCCGGGGTTCTGCCCCGGACTCCGCTTAAGGGCTGAGCCCTTAAGAATCCACAATGTTTAAGCTGCGATGCGAATATTGCAGCTTAAGCCATATTTTCGTTAAGCAGAAATGGGGCCCCATCCCCATTTCTCAGAAACTTAATTAGTGCCTACATTTCAGTTGATTTGCATTCATCCCTGCTGAGTTGTAACACTGTCACTTCAGAATTCCATATTCAAGGTGTAAACATCACATTCTCTATGTTAAAATCTCAATGTTCATCAATGTGATGACTTTTTTACAGGTATATTATGGCGAATACAAAAGACAATTCCCCAAAAACATCCATGATTTCCCAAGAGCATACGAAAACTCATAACCACCAAATCGATAACAACAAACTGATAACCGACGTTGAATGTATTGGTCTTGATGCGGATGACACCCTCTGGGAAAATGAAAAATTTTATCACAATGCAGAGCTGCAACTTCAAAAGCTCATGGAATACAAAGTACCAGCTGACGAAGTTTATCGCATACTGTTTGAAACAGAATCCGGCAATATGGAATGTCTTGGCTATGGTGCCAAAGCTATGACCATTTCAATGATCGAAGCTGCGATTCGAATTGACCCCGAAATCACTCCCGATAAAATTCTTCAAATCACAGAGTTCGGCAAAGAACTGCTCAAAGTTCCCACACAACTGTTCGATGGAGTACTTTCGACTGTCCGAAAGCTTCAGAAAAAATATCGGGTCATTATCGTCACCAAAGGTGAATTAAATGAGCAAATTCGAAAAATTCGTAATTCTCCATTTAAAAAATCAACTGAATATTATGTACTCGAAACCAAAACAGTTGATTCCTATTCTGAGTTGCTCAAACGCCTGTCAATCAATCCTAAAAAATTCATGATGGTTGGCAACTCACCCAAATCCGATATTCTTCCGATTCTCCATATGGGAGGCAGAGCTGTATATATTCCACAAATATCGACCTGGGCTCATGAGCTCGAAGAATTGCCGCCATCACCAAGACTTTCAGTTCTAAAATCATTTAAGCAACTGTCCCAAATACTGCCAATTTCATAGTTAAAATTGCTAAAAAAAAAGAGGTTTTGGGCGATGCCCAAAACCTCTTTTTTCATTGCAAATATCGCAGAAACTACGAAATATTTTTGAAGTTTTCTTCAGCTTTGTTCTGGCGTTCAGGATTCTCCGGCCATGCGCAACGTTCATATTTCTGAGCAATAACCAATGCAACATTTCTGGCCGAAGCTACTGAATTATCCCATGCAGCAGCACACATCTTGTTATAAGCATTCTTTTCAGAACCTGTCAGTTCTTTCTTAATGAAAGTCAGCTGTTTGTCGAGATCCTGCCATTTGGATTTTTCACTGTAGGAACAACCGCAGTGATTATAGAGGTTGTATTTTCTATCATCCCACTGAACAATACCCTTACCACCTCTATCGGCATTACCGGGAACCTGTTCAGCATCCGGCTGATAGTGACTTTCGGTATAGATGTTACCGAGGAAACCGCAAGCGATAGCTTTCTTATAAGGACTATCCGAGAAGCAGTTATTGACAAGGTAGTTGTAAATGGGCTGAATATTTTCAGTTCCAACATTGGGATAACCACCACTGCTCTTTGTCGAACCTGAAGATGAACTCCCACTGCCTGTTGAAGTTTTTCCGGATGAAACAGAAGAACCCGTTCCAGGAATTTTAAGAACCTGACCAACACTGATCTTATTCGGATTGGAAATGCCATTATAGGAGGCAAGTGCCTGATAACCTCCGGAAACGCCGAATTTACTAGCAATTCCAGAAAGGGTATCACCGCTCTTTACAGTATAAGTGGTTTCACCTTTTGAGGTTGTACCCGTTTTACCGGCATTGGATGTGTTATTACCGGAACTCGTCTGTTTGCTGCCTGAATTGGAAGACTGACCGCCTGTGGATGCAGAGGAATTGCCCTTGATATCATTCTCAATTTCGCCGCTCTTCAGTTTGCCCTTAATGTAAGGTCCAGGACATGCGGTACTGGCAAACATATAGTGTGCCGTCAATGAACCGGATGATGTGCCATCAAAGTGAGGACTAATGCCATAACGGGAACAAATATCGCGGCAAAGAGCAATCATTGAATTATAAGCTTGTTTGGAAATCGTCCAATTCGGCTCTCCGGCATTATTGGCAACTTCAAACGTAATGGCTTTATGGTCATTTGCGCCGCTACTTGATGTCCAGGCTCTACGATTTTCAGCGACACCACTACAGATCGTACCATCCGAACCAATGTAATAGTTTGCACTGGCCGATCCATTTTTGTGCATATTTGCACAAGATTTTGCGCCAAGATTACCAGCCATATGATGAATAGTGATCTTGCTCACTTTATCATTTCTCGGATTGCTGTTAACGGTTCCGAAATTCACTGATTCTGATGCAAGTGAAGATGCTCCAGTATTTTCTGTTTTAGGAATGCTTCCTGTACCAGAACTTGAACTTGATCCGGAGCCTGTCTTTGAACTCGAACCGGTGCTCGTGCTTGAACCCGAACTCTTATTTGATCCGGAGCTTGAACTTGTTCCACCTGAAACAAGCTTAAGATCCTTGGTATAAACCCAGCTTACGATTTCTTTCAGAAGAGCTTTGGACCCACTCATTTCAGAAACGGTATAGGTATTGGATTTAACCCAGCTTGGAATGGACTGACCAGTTGCATAATTCGAACCGGTCACTTTAACCTTTGAACCCACGCCAATTGAACCTGAGCTACTACTGCTACTACTGCTTGAACTCCCGCCACTACTCGTTTTTGCAGATGTCGTACTTGACCCAGGAATCTTAATTTTCTGTCCAACACTAATCTGGTTGGGATTGGAAATGTTGTTGTAGGATGCCAGTGTCTGATAGCCACCTTTTACGCTATATTTGCTGGCAATACCTGATAAAGTGTCCCCTGATTTTACGACGTACGTTGTGTCACTCATGAGGAATTCCTCCAAGTTATGTTGACCTTGAATTTGTTAGTCTAAACAAATTCGATAGCCATAGTTTGCTATTTATTATTGTTTACTATTTTAAAGCACTTGTCAAAGATTCTTCCTAATAATAAACAAGAAAATGGAACGAATCAGGCAAGAGACTATTTTTTTATTTGCAACACCTGCAAAAACGAAAAAAGGCCAAAACTGAACAGTTTTGACCATTTCCGCAAAGAAAACCGAGAGAGAATATTATATGCAACTGCATAGCACGCTACGCAGCAAAAAGTGCGTATGACCACGAAATCACTGTGTGATCCGTTAAAGGAGGTGATCCATCCCCACGTTCCCGTAGGGATACCTTGTTACGACTTCACCCCAGTCGCTGTCCGATCCGTGGGCGGTTGCCTCTC
>JAZRWV010000217.1:0-16872 GCA_045599925.1 Myxococcota bacterium | reverse complement strand
CGACCTCGCCCATAATGCTTATTATGCGTTGAACGAAACGGCTCGCTTTCTCATTGAAAAACTGATTGCCGGACTTTCTGTGGAACAAATCGCGCAAGATGCTGTGGAGCTTTACGAGGATGTCGAATTTCAGACGCTTATGGACGATTTCTCTGCGTCATTAAAGGAATTGCTCGAACTTGGCATCCTCATTCCCGTCGAATCGTAACATAAAAGGCATGGAAAACCTTTTTCATCGAAAAAGGTTTTCCTTTGAAAACGTAGATTATGCCTTTTCAAAAACGAGGATGTATTCGACTTTTTTCATCTTGGTCGCAGGATCATGGCGATCAACGGATGCCGATGTGATGAGTTTGAGATGGGCTTTTTCGGCCGCCTGAATGGTTGGTTTTGCGACGCGAAGCGTCTTGCCGCTCTGCATGCCTTCACCGACGACAACTGCGAGGTGTCCGCCTGAAACGAGGGCTTTTGCACATGCTGCAACCCATTTGTCCGTGTCTTTCAGCCATGTTTCATAAGCAGCTCGCACCTGTTTGAATGAACGACGTGAACCGATTTCCTCGTCGTCCCGCATTTTCAGGTCAAACCATGCTGAACGAAGCTGCTGGAGAAGCAGGTAGTCGTAAGTTCCCGGATAAGGGGGAGATGTTATAATGGTGTCGACTTTGTCAAATGCAGGTGTTCTGGCATCCGCGAGGCTGATTTCAGCAGCATCAGTTCCAGGCGGCACAAGAGTCTGAAGTTCTGTTAATTGTTCGACGTATTCCTTGGATTTGTCTTTGAATGCACGGAGAACGGCTCCATTTTTTCGAGGAATGTAGACGACTTTATTCGAAGTGTCTGAGGCTCGCAGACTGTACTTGACGACGAGGCTCGAAAAAATGGCCTGGAACAATGGTTTTAGTTCACTTGAATGATTTCTGATGGCATCAAAAAGACATGCAAGCTCATTAAAGCAGTTTGTTTTATACCAGCTCTTGTATTTCAGAATTGCCGGATGCAAATAAACATTGCGGTTTTCTTTGAGAGCAGCAGATGCTTTTTCGTAGATTTCATTGAGTTCGGAACTCAATCTTGTCAGCTGTTCCGGGGAGAGTAGAGCAGTTCTCGAAGTTGCGACAAGCGTTGCGATCGGATTGAGATCGGACCCAAAGACGCGGCGGCCTGCAATTAGCCCTTCGACGAGTATGGTTCCGCCGCCACAAAATGGATCAGCCAGCGTTTTTCCAGGAAGGGCTTCGAGAAGAAGCTTGGCAGCTTCGGGATGGAGTCTTGCCGGATAGGAATGAAATCCCTGTGTCGCTCGCTGAAAATCGCCGCTGGAACGAAGGGCTGTGATGCACTTTTTGCCGAGTTCCATATCGCCTTCGATATGGGCATGACCTGCTTCAACCTGTCCGCTGATGCGTTTTTTGTTTGTTCCAAGATTGACGCGTTTGGGGAGTCCGGCGAGGTCTTTGATATCGCCATGTGTCATGAGATCATCAGTGTTTTTAGACATGATTTTCCTTTATGGATGGGCGTTCCTGTATTCCACCAAGTGTATAATGTGCAACTTCACAGGCAATCGGGCCGTTATAGGTCGATATGCGCTGGGATGGTTTCATGTGCATATTCTTTTTGAGGAGTTCGGATGTTGATATGATTGTCAGTGTTGAATCTTTAAAAGTCCGGACAAGGCGGCCCAGTTGGTAGTAAAATTCTGGCAAATCCAGATCATTTACAGTGATGCGTTCGCCATAAGGCGGATTGGTGACAAGTGTTGCACCTGAAATAGGTTTCATTTGCAAAATGTCACCCTTTGTAAAATGAATAATGTCAGAAACGCCAGCTGTTTGGGCATTATTTTGTGCAATATCAAGAGCCGTGGTGTCAATATCCATGGCACGGATGTCGACGCGAATATCGCGTCTGGCTTTTTTGGTGATTTCTCTGGCTTCTTCACGCAGATTGCGCCAGGTGGCAGCTTTTTCATCAAAAAAGGGCAAACGTTCAAAGGCAAAATGGCGTTGAATACCGGGGGCTGTCCTGGTCGCCATCAGGGCTGCTTCAATGGCAAATGTCCCTGAACCACACATAGGATCGATAAAAATCCCTTGTTCACCAGTCCAGGTACTCAAAGCGAGCATTGATGCAGCCAGGGTTTCTCGGATTGGAGCTTGTATCTGGCGACGTCGATAGCCGCGCATGTTGAGGGGATCTCCCTGAAGTTCAATAAAGACACGAGTTTTTCTTTGAATGACTTGCAATCCTACAACGATATCAGGGTGTTCTGTATCAATGGATGCTCTCTGCCCCCAGGTTTCACGCATATGATCGACAATGCCATCTTTGAGTTTTAATGACAGGAAAACACTGTTTTTAAATTTTGGGTCATTGACATGGGCATGAACACAAAATGTCGTGTTTTTAGAAAACCAGGGTTCAAGCGGGAGTTTTTTTCCGAGATCATATATGGCTTCTTCATTTGGGGCATAGCATTCGCCGAGAAGAACCTCGATTTTGTTTGCCAGGCGAGACCATAAACACAGCCGCATGGCATGTTCAAAAGAACATTTAAATGTAACGCCGCCATTCGAAATCAGAGTGTTTTCGGTTCCAAGTAAAGTGAGCTCTGAATCGAGCAGTTGTTCAAAGCCGCGTGCACATGTGGCAAGCATCGAAAAAATAGGCGTCATGTTGAACTCAGTGTGTGAAACGAAAAAAAAGCAGCTGCTTTGGGCAGCTGCTTATTTCTTAATCAAAGAAGAAAAGTATGGCGACCAAACCGCCGGCGACGATGATGAGCAAAATAATCAGGATAATCCAAAGCCAGAAATTGCCGTCGCTCTCTTCTTCCGGAATTTCGACATAACCTGGAGTTCCAGGAATGTTTGGAAGTCCGGAGACGGGTTGAATACCAGCATGTGAATTTGCTGCAATCAGTGGCATATTGTTCATGCTTTCATGATTGCTGGCATAGAGCTGCTCATTACTATTATTGTCAGGTGCAGTAAGCCCGTTATTGAGAGCCTCTTTTGCTTTGAGAACATCTGTGAATTTTGCGAGGTCGATAGCACTTGTTTTGTCGCTATCTGATTCGACAACACCTTCGCCGGTAGTCAGGTAATGGCGAAGATCATCTGCAAATTCAGATGCATTATGCTGACGAAGAGTTGGATCTGCATGGAGGGCACGCGCAATAATTGTCCAAAGCTGGAACGGAATATTGGGTGGAGGAATAATTTCCTCGTCTCTTTGCTGAGTTCGGCTTGTCAGAAATGTTAGAAGAGCTTTTGCAAATTCGTTTTGCGGAGCATTGGGTGGAGGATTGAATACGAAAAGCTTTTTACCAACCAGCATTTCGTAGAAAATAAGTCCCAGACTGTAGACGTCTGTCCAAGTATCCGTTTTGGCCTGTGATTCATCAGCAAGTGAGGGGTCAGAAAATTGTTCCGGAGCCATATATTCTGGAGTACCGGCAAGAACACCTTTGTCGAGGTTGTCGGCAAAGTCCTTTCCCTCCATAATATCTTCACTTTCCAGAAGCTTACACAGACCTTGAGCATCCTTGATAAGACCCAGATCCATCAGTTTAACCTGATGACTTCTCGTCAGCATGATGTTGTCAGGTTTCACATCACGGTGAACAACACCGAGCTGATGAAGACCACCAAATGCATCACACAGCTGCAAAATTAAATCACAGCACTCACCAACGGGCCATATCTTGCGACGTTTCAGCGCTTCTTTTAATGTTATGCCATCCACAAATTCCATAATCAGATAGGGATAGCCTTCTGGCGTGACGCCGTCCGAATAATATTTAACAAGATAGTCGTTAGGCGGAATCTCTTTCAAAACCTTGATTTCTCGGCTGAAACGTATGCGCGCATCTGCGACTAAATTGTATTGAATCTTTACGGCACACCCCTGACCATTTGGTGCATTGGCATAATATACATATGCAAATGCACCTGATCCAACAAATCGCTCTATCCGGTAACCACCCGTCAGAACTGTGCCTACATAATGATTTCGATCCAGGGCCATATCGCTATTCAATACCAGTGTTTGTTTCGATAGTGTGTACGTGACACACCCATACACCTCTATACTCTTATAGTTCTTATTTTTTGGCAAGTTTTTACAGCAATGATTTTTGGTTTGTCTTTTGCTTTTAAGAACGACTGGATCATTCGCTTGGCTTTAGGCATAATGTATCCTACGTTTCTGTTTCCCAAGGAGCTTGACATGAAACATCTTACAAAAATCTTTTCTGTCCTCGCTTTTTCTCTCCTCTCCACAACTGCATTCGCTCAAGACGCTCTTCGATTTGAAGTCAATAACAATCATCCTGTCGATCAGCCTGCTCAGGTTCGCGTCACCGCAAATGTTTCCTTGCGTAATGTCGATGTCGTCATTACAAATTGCGCTCCAACCGTCATTCAACGTCATTTCGATGCCATGAAATCCGGCGAAGCTCAAACAATTGCTTGGCCTCAGAAGGAAGGCAAATTCAATTGCGGTATTCGTATTAATGCTACAACCGGTATGGGGGCACCTCTCGAAGCCAGAGGTAATTATACTTTCGTTTCCGGCGCTTCAACGGCTGTACCTCTCAGACTTGATGTCGATCTCAGTGAAATCAAATCTTTGACACCTGAAACGGATCACGTTCTCCTTCGCGCTTCCAGACCTTTCACTGTCGCAAGTATTACGGTTAAGGCTGAAGATGGTTCCGTAATTGATTCTGTTGAACGTGCAGTCGGAAATCTTTCCGATTACAGGCTTTCCTGGAAGCCTAATGGACAACGTCCAATCCTGCTTGAAATTAAAGTTCAGGATAACAATAATTCCTGGGCTTCTTCCACGATTATGTCTTTCATGGTCCCTCATACCGATGTCGTATTTGATACCAACAAATACAATATTCGCGAGGATCAGGTAGGATTCCTCAAAGAACCTCTCGATATCATTCTCGAAAAGGTTCATAAATTCGATAAAGTCGCCGTCAATCTTTATGTGACTGGTTATACCGATACAGTCGGTTCGGCGAAAGACAATGACAAACTGAGCCTGAATCGTGCTCGCTCTATTGCACAGTGGTTTAGAAAACATGGGCTTTCCATTCCCACCTACTATCGTGGCGCCGGTGAACGTGATCTTGCCGTTCAAACACCTGATAATACACCTAATGAAGCCAATCGCCGTGCCGTTTACATCCTTTCTAACAGTGCACCTATAGACGGCCTCGGAAGCTGGAATGTCCTTAAATAATTAAACATTCATTTTGGACGTGCCTCTTCGCTTTGCGAATACGGCACGCATTGCGTCGGCTATTCCTTTCTGAATACGCCGACGCTTTTTTTGAAAAATCACAATTCATAACTCAATAAATGCAGGTCGTCTTTGGCTTCATTTTGCTTGATTTCCCTTGGAATGCACACAATTTGAATCCATGCGGTTACTCTAACAATCAAAAAAAAATGAAAAAAAATGACATGTCAGGTGTCACATTTTTTTTTTGAGGTAATCATTATAGTGAGAGGCAATGTGCAATGTGCAATGACGCCATTGCTTTGCAACGGCGAATTAAGCTTTATGCGGTAACAATTGCTAATTGCAAATTGATTAGGCACTTACCTGGGATCCTGCGAATCCCCACATTATTTTCCGCGCCTTTAGGTGCGGCGAAGATTTAATGAGCCTGGAGGCATTATTATGTATCCAAAATTACCACCGTAAATGAATGAATGAGGCGGCCGGCCGATATTTGAACCAGGTGCATACGTACATCTGGCGAAAAATCGGATTCGGAGCTAAAAACATAACGTATTTCCCATGCGCAATCCTGTTCTGACGAGGACTGTTTGTGTTCATGATGATACGGCGTCACTGCGGACAAATGCATCGTCCCTGTACTAAGCAGCTTTTTTTGCAAAAAATACAAAAGCCGCTCAGTATTTGTGTATTTTCTGCATGCTCGCCTGGCTAAAGGTCGGCGTGACGGTGGGTGGGGGAGAAGGAGTCCCGAATGTATATGAGGGACAAATTATGCCTGTTTTGTAGGCTGGCGTGATGGAGCCGAGAATTTCGCCATCCTGTGAATGGCGAAATTCGCAGAGCTGAAATGCGTGAGAAGAAGCTGCGATAACGGCGAGATGTGAAACGCAATTTTATGAGCATGCTTGAATAGGTCATCGCGTATGCCGTAGGCATAGCGGTGACAGCCATGCGTATCGGCATCGCCGATAGCATGGCTCTCCCTTAAAAATCACAAAATGAGCATGCCAAAACTATTTGTTCTTTTGAGTCTAAGAGACTGATCTTCCAAAATGATTGCAATATCGCGATTGGCGAGTGGTTCCTCCTGGCTCGTCAGGTGGATAATTTGATTCGGAATAAGGGGAGTTAGTGATTCTAGTTCGGACATCGGCAAGTTTTCGGAACTACCTGGATTCAGTCCGGATAAAAATCCCAGACGATCTCGCAATACGCCTTCGGGGGCTCTGTAGTAGAGTGATTTTAGCCAATGTGCATTCGGTAGTGCATGAAGCTTTTGAAGTGCCCAAAGGGCATTATAGGCAATGAGTGTGTCTGGTGATGTCAAGGCTGTTTGCAGGGTGGGGATGCTGCTTGTGAACCCAAGTTTCGCAACTGTGGCTGAAGCCTGAATGTTAAGAATTGGAATATCTGATTCCACCCACTGAATGAGTTTGTTTTCGAGTGTTGGAATCTGTTTCGCCAGTTCCGGGTGAGAAATCAGATATTCAAGCGCCTGTGTAACAACGGCGTCATCTGTATCATCAAGTGCAATTTGAATATATGGAAGGGCTGTATCTTCATTGAGTGTGTGAAGCCAGGCGCGTTTCATTTCTGGACGAATACGGGTGAAAATTTCAACAGATGGTGGTTGAGGTGAATCTCCAAGTAAGGTGAGAAGCCAGAATGCGGGTTCCGCATTAAGGCTTCGAGGATTTTCCAGAATGTGTAATGAGGTTATGCGAAGCTTAGTCTTTTCCTCATCTGATAAGATGGCGTTTGGTGTGTGTGATAGCAAAACAACAAGTGCCCATCTTGCGAGGAATGTTCGGTTTAGACTGTCTGTAATTGAATTATTTGTCGATAATTCAATGAGTTTTGGAATATTTTGTTCGTTGTCGGCAAGAATATGCATAACGGCAACTGATTGTGTCGGATTGGAATTGCCGAGTTCTGCAATAATTTGAGCATTATTATCTTGAGTCTGAGCAAGTAGACGAAGGGCATTGAGATGATATTCTGGAATATCGAGCAGTGATTCAGCATAGGCTTTAGATGCAGAAGATGGGGGTAATTGGGCAAGAAATGCATTTTTCAGACGAGGGTTGGTGTCAAAAATGCGAGCTGTGTCGGGAGGCATTGTGCGCAGAATTGCGTCTGAAAGTTGCGCTGCACCCTCGTCGTGAATGCGTGAAAAAATGTCGAGGAGTGCTGATTGGGGGAGCTGATTGAACCAGGCAAGGAGCCAGCGAACTGCGTCCGGTGTGGAACGTTCAGCTTGAATTTGTGCGATGAGTTCAAGATTATCCAGTGGATCATCGTTAAAAATGGATGCTTCTTCTTCGGTGAGCCCCTTGCCATGACTCGATTCGACAAGCATGCGTATCGTACGGAGCATGTTGCGCTTACGGTCTGATGAAGCCGATGGAATGGCTGTAAAGATTTCTGATAATAGAAGAGCTGGTGCGGTTTGATAAGCTTTGGCAACACTCGTTGAAAGTTCGTGATAGCCTGAATATTGCGCAAACTGTGATGCCCTTGCTTTTAAGAGATGTTCAGGGAGACTTCTGACAATTCGGCGTTGGATTTCATCCGGATGTTCGGGATTGACATTGAGAAGTAGTGCATCATAAGCCGCACCAATAGCTGTTAGGGCTTTGATAGCCTCAAAACGAACGGCTTCACTGGGGTTATTTTTGACGATGTCCAGCAAAGATGAGGAGAATTCAGGGGTTGCAAGTTCACTTGCGGTTTTACAGGCCGCCGCAACAACTTCCAGCTGGTGATGATGAAGCATGTCAGCAACATAGGGAACGCAGCTTTCATCACAAATGCGTCCAAGGGTATCCAATGCTTGTATTACGGTTTCTGTATTGTCAGATGATAGCTGCTCAAGTGTATTCGGGAGATCGGCTATCGTCGATGCATGTGTCGTATGCAAGGGAATAAGCGATAGAAGCAGTGGCAGAATGATGTGAAAAATGCGACTCATGAATTGAATGTGTCCAAAATAGTGTGAATAAGTTTCTGTATCACCCAATTAGCATATCACACATTTGCGTTTGCTGCATGAACTGTCTATAAGACTTCTTATGCGTTTTGTTCGCATTGTCTTGAAAGAATTTCAAAATATTGGTGTCATATGAGAAATATTCGTCTTCTGGCTATTGGTCTGTTGGCTTTCCTGATTATCGCCTGTGATAGTGGTACAGATGATAAAACTCCATCAGAATCTCAGACAGAACCCGGCAATCAGACAGAACCCGGCAATCAGACAGAACCCGGCAATCAGACAGAACCCGGCAATCAGACAGAACCTGGCAATCAGACAGAACCCGGCAATCAGACAGAACCTGGCAATCAGACAGAACCCGGCTATCAGACAGAACCTGGCAATCAGACAGAACCCGGCAATCAGACAGAACCTGGCAATCAGACAGAACCTGGCAATCAGACAGAACCCGGCAATCAGACAGAACCTGTGGATGGTTCAGATCCCTGCGTATCTGTGACTTGTCAGCAGGGGACATGCAAGGAAGGTATTTGCGTGACTGCACAGATGCTGAGTGTGGCTGATGGTGCTGATTGTGATCCGGATGCTTTTGTCGAGTTCTGTAATGGAAATCATGTCGTTTATTGTGATCGTGGTGTGGTTATGAGCGGCGACTGTGAGGAAGGGTGTGTCATATATGATGAAACGTATTTTGGGCCCGTTCATCGGCGAGCAGGCTGTATAGACGGTGGTAAGTGTACAAATCTCAATGAAATCAGACGTTCCTGCGAAGCATCTAATAGCCGGAATGCTGGTGTGTTTGTCGCTGCTTGCCAATTGACGTCGCGCAATACATATCGTTGGATAAGTGTGGATGGTTATTACTGCGCAGGTTCTTGTGATGCTAAGGGCGAAAAGTGTGAACTTACTGAAAATGAATGTGATCCACTTGATTTAAGCAATTATAAATGTGATCGCAGTACCCTTAAAACCTGTTACCTCAACTCAGCTCTGATTGGAATGCTTCGCACGGATTATTGTGATGATAAGTGCGTCGCGGTTAATGGTGTATCGATGTGTGGCTTTGAATGTGGTAATGAAGGTGCACGCTCGAATCGATGCGTTTATGGGGATTCAAAATCATTCCGCGAATCAGGAAATTTTGTATGTACGAAAACGGATTCCGGAGCAATGTACAGCATTTGGAATCACGTATATGAACTTTGTGATGAAAATGCTGGATGTAATGAAACGACAGGAGTTTGTAATTGAGTTCAGAAAAACCTCATGTTGCTGTCATACCGGTAGCTGGTCGTGGATCGCGCTGGATGCCAATATCGAGAAGTGTTCCCAAAGAACTTCTTCCTGTTTGGCGACGCACAAGTGCCAGTTACGCATTTGAAGAGGCTTTGCGCGCAGGATGTGATGAAGTCATTTTTGTCATTTCTCCTGATAAACACGATGTTTTAGAGCATTTTTTGCGTTTTGATGCCTCAGATCTTGGCCCTGAATTTGAGGGAATTTCCTGGTCAAACCTGCATGAACGCGTGCGCATTCACGCATGTATGCAGGAATCTCCCAAAGGACTTGGGCATGCCATTCTCTGCGCAGAACACGATGTTGCAGGACGCCCTTTTATGGTGCTTCTTCCCGATGAAGTCCTGATGTCAAATGGCGTTTCAATGCTCATTGATATGACTCCAGCTGTCTTACTGATGGAAGTTCCATTTGAACAACGTGCAAATTACGGCATTGTGAATGCGCATGAGGAAAATGGTGTGTTGTGGATTTCGGATCTCGTCGAAAAGCCTAAACCTGCACTTGCTCCATCTTCACTTGCCGTTACCGGTCGCTATTCTTTTACACCGGAAATCTTCGATTTCCTCAAAATTGTTGAACCTGGTTTTGGCGGAGAGATTCAGCTCACAGATGCAATGCGATTGTATACGAAAAAATATCCGCTTCGCGGCGTGATTTATCATGGCGTTCGCCATGATGTCGGTCAGCCGTTTGGACTGTTAACCGCCTCTCTTGATTTTGCAATTCATGATGCGGAATATGGTGATAAAATCCGCGAGATTGTTAAACAGCTTTGTGATAACTAAAACTTGTAATCAGAGGAAATATGATCAGTTTTGAACACGTGAATTTCCGATATAGCAAAGGTGGAAAAACTGTTCTGAATGATGTCCAGTTTGAACTTTCTGTCGGCCATATCTATGGTTTACTCGGAAAAAATGGAGTCGGCAAAAGCACGCTTTTTAGACTGATATGCGGACTAAATCCACCGACTTCCGGAATCGTTAAAACACTTGGTGCTACGCCTTTTGAACGTTTGCCTTCCATGCTCGGACAGATTTATCTCCTTCCGGAAGAAATCGATTTCCCGGCGATGAATGCTATCAAATATGGAAAGTATTATGGGGCTTATTATCCCAATTTTTCCATGAACGATTTGGAAAGCTTACTGCAGAGATTTGAAGTCAATCCCTTGCAGACTCTTAAAACCATGAGTCAGGGACAGCGAAAAAAGGCAAATATCGCATTCGCGTTGGCTTGTCATACACCGGTTTTGCTCATGGATGAACCGACCAATGGACTTGATATTCCAAGCAAGACCATTTTTAGAAAATTGCTCTCAGAATATCAGGATTCTGGAACACTTATCATCGTTTCAACGCATCAGGTGCTCGATTTGGAACGTCTGATTGATGCGGTTATCATTCTTGAAAATACTCGCCTTGTCATGTGTACAGAAGCCAGTACACTTTTGGAACAGTTCCATTTCGGTGTAATTCCTGATGATTCTGCTGAAATTGTTTATTGCGACGATACGGTTCGTGGACGCATCGGCATGACAAAAAGAAAACCGGAACAGGCTGTTCAAACACTTGATGAGTTTGATCTCGAAACACTTTTTAACGCGGTTGTCGATGAACCAAAGAGTTTTACTGAGTTTGGCAGTAATTTGTTAAAAGATGATTGTGTGAAGGATTTCGTTCAATGAGTGAGATTTTTTCTTTAAAACGATTTGGTGGCCTTCTGAGAGTTCAGTGTTTGTCGCACTTAATTCCATTTCTGATTGCATTCGGCATCTTTTTAGTGTCGTTTGCAGGCTTGAATTACCTGGTTTCCCTCAATGAATCCTATGTTCAACAGGCTGTCGGATTTTCTGTTGTTTTAATCATTCAATTCTTTTTTATTCCATTCATTACGGGACTTCTGGCTTCCCATAGCTTTCGCGAATATCATGAACGGAGCAAAGGTTGTCAATTGATGATGCTTCCTGCATCGCGAGTCGAAAAGTTTTCTTCGCTTTATATGATTTATGTTGTTCTTGTTCCCGTATGTTTTGTGCTTTCTGCCGTACTGGTTGAAACCGGGTTTCTCGTCAATTTTGCGCATCTGGTCATCGAAAAATATCAGGGAACGGAGGAATTGGCGGTTGTTCAGTCTTCTTTAAATGGTCCGATTTCTTTTGAGGACATCGTCAATGGCTCATTAATCGGTGCCAAGACTGTTGCATTGTTTTGTTTTCTCCTCGCCGGTGTTCAGGCACTTTTCTTCTTGGGATCAAGTCTTTTCAAAAATTTGCCCTATATTAAGACTGTCTTGATTTGTCTTGGATTGAACATTCTGTTTATATGTTTGTTCAATACCGTTGAGGGCCTTTCAGAGTTTGGGGATAATTTTGTTTCCGATTATTCCGGAACGAAAGACTCATATTTGATTGGGCCCGCTATTTTCCTGATCATCATGACAGCTCTTTCATGGCTGAGGTTCCGTTCGATGAAACTCAGCTGACAAGGCATTCATTCATAAAAAAGGGCATTCAATGAATGCCCTTTTTTTGTGTCTCTTTTGAATTAAAATTCAAAGAACTTCGAGAAATCTTGCAATGATCGTCCGGATTCCGACGCGTTTGAAATCGACAGTAGCCTTGAAATCAGAACCGGCTTTTTCCAGTTTGACGACTTCTCCTCGGCCATGAACAGAATGTGAGACCCGCGTTCCAATAGCAATGAGTCTTCCATTTTTAGATGTAGCAGTGACTGCAGGTTCTGTTACGGGAACTTGAATCGGTTCTGGCGGTCTGTGGCGTTCTGCCGAAATGTCGATAGCCTCTTCTTCATAAACTTCATCCGGAACAAAGTCGTCATTCATCTTGGCGGTCTTTTTTCCAAAAGAGCGAACAGGCGGATCGATTTCCTCGAAATATCCACGAGGTTTTGGCGTCATTTTGGGTTTTGATGAAGACCAGGCAAGTCTTGGTGTGGACGGATTGTTGAATGTGGTGGCTTCAACCTGGTCAAAGTCTATGACCGGTCCGTCATCCGGTCTTTGCATTTCGTCGAAAAATCGGCTTTTACACTGCGTCAGCTGGTGCCCGTATTCATGACTCGTGGTGGCATAGGAAATCGTCAGTTCATGCCTTGCTCTGGTCATTGCAACATACATGAGCCTCCGTTCTTCTTCGATATCGCAGCTTCCGCCGCGTTCCAGCGGCAAAGTGCCGTCGGCGGCTCCCACGATATAAACGAGGTCGAATTCCAGACCTTTCGCACTATGAATCGTCATCAGGTTGATCGCATGCCGGGAATCATCGGCCTCCGGCCGAATCAGCGTCATGTCTTCGAGAAAACCGCGTAAATCATTCGGCGATTTGAGCTGATAGGCATCCAGTTCCTGTATCAGGCTGTGAATTCGGTCCTCCGCATCCGAAAAGTCCTGGCCCTTTTTGGCCGTCACTTTTTTGAGATGATCGTAAAAATGCGTCTCATCAATAATCGCCAGCAAAGTCTCTCTCGGTGACTGATTCTGCCAGTTTTCCACGCGTTCAAAAAGGGCCAGCAAGGCCTGACATCCCGATCCAAGCTTGGCACCGGCTCGCGGAATCTTGCACTTTTCCGTGGCAATATCTTCGAGCAGACTGATCATGCATTCCGATGGGGACAGGCCGAATTCTGCTTTTTTCTCGACGAGTTCGACGAGTTTGTCACAGGTTTTGTCGCCAATGCCGCGAGCCGGTTTATTGATAATGCGACGAAATGCAACCATATCAGCTGGATTGACGAGTATTTTCAAATAGGCAATCAGATCGACGATTTCTTCGCGTTCATAAAATCCCGTCGCACCAATGACCTGATAAGGTACTGCATGATGCGTGCATTCGCGTTCAAAACTGACGGACTGGCTGTTTTTTCGATACAGAATGGCGATTTTTTCCCACGCAAGACATTGCGAACGTCGTTTTGAAATAATGCGACCAATAATATCAGTGGCTTCATCCCAGTCGGATTCATAGGCAATGACATGCACTTTTTCACCGCCCTTGCGGTCGGTCCAGAGGCGCTTTTCCGTGCGTTTTTCGTTGCATGCAATGAGATTTCCTGCACAGGTCAGAATGGGCTGCGTGGAGCGATAGTTTTGCTCAAGCTTAAAAGTCTCGCATGCGCCATATCTGGATTCAAAGTTTAAAATTGCCCCGGGATCTGCTCCACGCCAGGTATAAATGGACTGATCGTCGTCACCGACGACGGTAAGTCGCGTGTTCGGACCGCATAAAACCTCGAGAAGCTGCAGCTGAACCGCATTCGTATCCTGAAACTCGTCGACTAAAATGTGGCGATAACGCGCCTGAACTCTTGCTCGCACGTTTTCATGCCGCGTCAGAATGCAGAGCGGTTTGAGCAGCAGACCCGCAAAATCTACAGCATTGTTGCGGATGAGCTCCTTTTCGTACATGTCATAGACGGCAACGATATTCTGCTGTTCTCTGGTTTTGGCGGCTGATTCGGCTGTTTGTGGCGACATGCCGCTTTCCTTCCAGGACATGATGGTTTCCAAAAACTCGTTGACGACAGCACTCTGCTTTTTGGTTTCTGATTCGGTTAGTTCATTGGAGGGCGCGCCAATCAGCGACATCTGCGTCATGATTTTTTTTATGAGCGATTTTTGTTCGGGCTCTGCATAAATGGAAAAAGAAGGCTCAAGATCGGCATAAACCGCATAAGACCTCAGAAAACGCGCGCCAAACGCATGAAAAGTCGAAAGCTGCAGTCCGGAATTCTGGTTTTCCTCGATAAGCGCCAATGCACGCTCGCGCATTTCAGTCGCCGCCTTGTTTGTGAAGGTTATGGCTAGAATGGAAGACGGCGCCACGCCTTGTGAAATGAGCCATGCAATGCGGTGCGTGAGAACACGGGTTTTTCCGCTGCCAGCTCCGGCAAGAATCAGACAGTGTTTGTCGCCGAGATAAGTCACAGCATCGCGTTGGGGCGGATTGAGCGTATCGAGTGAAAATGTCATATCCCACCTACAAAAAAAGCCGCATGAAGCGGCTTTGATATTTGAACTTTATTGCCGAGGGCGGGACTTGAACCCGCACGTCCCAAGGGGACAGAAGATTTTAAGTCTCCTGCGTCTACCATTCCGCCACCCCGGCTGGTTGAAAACATGACTGCTTTCAACGGCCAGCCCTTTTATTCATTTCGAAATCCATTGTCAATGAATTTTGAGAATTTGGTTGTGGCGGTGCTATTGACCTTCGGTCAATACGCACCGCGCGTTTTGCTATGCACTTTGTGGTGCATACGCAAAACGCCTATATGAAATCTCGCTTTTCCATCACGGCTGCCGCAATGCAAATCAATACAACAACATACGTCAGGCCGTGAAATGATGACCATAAAACATGACTCGCCGGTATCTCCAGCGCATAGCTCACTTGCGTCGATACATCAAAATGACCAAAATTCGGCAGGACAAACTGCGCTCCATGCATAAAGGCGCGTACGCTTATCATGTCGTTTTTTTCGGCATATATACTAAGCTGCGGATACAAACTGGCAATAATGACAAAACCAACACTCATAAGGCTGGAAAGCATCGCACTTGAAAATGTCGAAAACATCAGTGCAGCAGCCGCAACAACCAGTGATTCGATATAAGTCAGCCAGAATGCCTGGAATAATGTGACATCAAGCCCCATGCCATTGACGAGAAGCAGCAGTATAAAAACGAGAAACATGGCCGCAAGTTCGAATAACAGTGTGACTGCAATGCCGAGAAAACGTCCGATAATGACCTGATAACGACGAATAGGTTTCGACAGAATGGTATAGATGATACGTCGGTCGATTTCGCGGTGAAGCTGGCCAATTCCCGTATAAATGGCAAGCCCGATTCCCATAATCATGATAAAGGTCATGCCGACATCGCGGATGACGCGTTCGCGTTCATAAAGCGAAAGTTCACCCAGAACGAGTGAAAACAGGAAAATCGCTATCGCAAAGAAACCAATACCATAGAGTATTTTGTTGCGTATTGCTTCGCGGAATGTCTGCGTGATAAATGCATTCAGTGTCAGCCACATGAGTTTTATGCCGTTTTGGTGAAAAGTGCTTCAAGATCGGTGCCGTGTTCCATGACGTGTTCGACGACGAGACCATCCGAAATCGCAGCTGTTAGGAGTTCGTTGAGATGAGCTGCTGCTTTTGCCCCCATTGTGATCGATAAAACGTCGTCTTTCTGGGTAAAAACTACATCATCGCTACTATTTAGTTTGTCAATAAAGTCCTGATGAGGCGTGCCTCGCAATACGATTTCGATATTTTTATCTTTGGAGAGCAGTTCGTGTAGCGAGCCGACGACTTCCATTTTTCCGGAACGAATGACGCCAACGCGATCGCAAAGGCGTTCAACATCCGGCAGAATATGACTCGAAAAGAAAATGGTTTTGCCCTTGTTTTGACATTCACGAATGATGTCTGCGACATCTTTTCTGCCGATGGGGTCGAGGCCGGATTGGGGTTCGTCAAGAATGACAAGTTCCGGATCGCCAATCAGTGCCTGTGCCAGTCCGATACGCTGCTGCATGCCTTTTGAAAACTGGCCAAGGCGTTTGTTTCTTGCATGTGACATGCCTACACGTTCCAGCCAGTAGTCGACTGTTTTGGCTCGATCTTCTTTAATGCCGTATAATTTCGCGTAAAAATCGAGTATTTCAAAGGCTGTAAGGCTTTCATAATAGTAGCTGACTTCGGGAAGATAACCGAGCTTTTGACTGCATTTTCGGTTAAATCCTTCGAATCCCATGATTTTCATTTGTCCGGAAGTCGGACTGATAAGCCCTGTGAGCATTTTTATTGTCGTCGTTTTGCCTGCCCCATTGGGACCGATGAGGCCAAAGATTTCGCCAGGTTGAACGCAAAGCGAAACGCCTCTGACAGCATCCACGCGTTTGCGGCGGAATCCGACGTAAAATGTTTTACATAATTCGTTGAGTTCAATGATTGGACTGGTCATGTTTTTTTATATTTCGAATGGCCTGTGGGGGCCTGTTCAAAAAAAGACCGCGGCGTATTGCCAAAGGCAATAGACGCGGCAGGCCGGCGTATTGCGTGTGCAAAAGCCGGCCCTTAAAAAAACTCAAAGCTTAAAACTGATATAGAATTGTGTGTTCCCGAGTTTGTCCCGGTTGACATCAAAGTGGCCTTCAAACTGGCGCAGCAGCGGAAGAATGTAGGCCAGCGAATTCGTCGGCGGATAAGATATCATCAGACGCTGCGCTCCAACGAGCAGATCAAAGATGTTGTCGTCCTGTGCCGGCATAATGTTGATGTTTTCAAGACGCT
>JAZRWV010000216.1:0-2133 GCA_045599925.1 Myxococcota bacterium | reverse complement strand
CCCCAGGCCTCATCAGCTGCATCATCCAACGCCTGAAGCTGCACTGCTTCATCCAGACTGCACCCTTTCAAAGTCAGTTCATACGCCTGCGAAGCCTCCAAAAACGGAACCGCCTCTCGACATGTTTCTGCACCATATATTCCCTTAATCAGCGCCTCAACTTCACTGAAAAATGCTTCGACCTGTGGACGTTTTAGCCGCGCCAAATCGACAATTTTAATCAATTTCATCTCTGTACTCCTCATGCATCTAGGATTTTTTTGTCGGGCCAGGGCTATGATGCTTCGCATCATACGCCCCGGCTGTGCCGCTTTTTCGGCTCCGCCGAAATACGCGTCACAATATCATAAAAAAAACATGAATAAGATACTTACTTTTGCGTTTAGAAACCCGGTTTTTGGGAATGTTTATTTTTTATTCCCAGTCAGATTCATTTTTTAACTTTTTCCAGGATCTTTTGGGATGCGTAAATCATCACTTCTTATCGCCTGTGCATTGGCCGCCGGAATTTCCGCTACCTCTATTAACTCGGCTCAAGCTCAGGAATTTAGCTATAAAGGATTCATTTTCAGCGATCTGCATATGACAGTTCCAGGAACTGACAGACCGGATGATGTCGATCCTGTCCGCTTTGACCGAATGGATAACACACTCAAAGTTACAGGCTCTTTTACTCAAGGTTCTGTTGATGTCGTCGCAGACCTCTCCCTCACTTATTCCGGCAAAAGCAATGTTTATCAGCTCGATACACTTCGCTCGAGAAGTGATGTTGACCCCTTCTACTTCGAAAGTGAAGCCCTATACATCCGCATTTCCGACTTTATCGTCGACGGCCTCGATCTCCGAGTCGGTCGACAGATTATTGACTGGGGCTCGGCAGACCGATTCAATCCAACAAGTGTCATCAACGGTCTCGACCTCGAGGATTATCAGGATTTCGGCCGCCGCGTCGCCAACGAAATGATCAACATCACTTACGTTCCCGGATGGGAAGTCGAAGGCGATGGTGACACCCCAATCTTCAGTGAGTTCCAGGCTCAGCTCATCTGGGTTCCCCGATTCCGTTCCGGTCTCGTTCCTGAATCCTCTGAATACGTCTTCGGCGGTCCTGACCAGTTCCGACGTTTTGCTAAATCCAAAATCTTAAGCAATCTCGTCGATCTGCAGGAACTTTACGTCAAATATCACGGTTCAATTCTTTACGATGTCAAAGTTCACGAACCCAGTGATGCCATTGAAAACTCCCAGGTCGGTCTCCGCATCGGCTTCTCACTGCTCGGCGTTGACCTCAACTTCTATGGCTACTATGGCTACGATCACAATATGCAGCCGCGTACTGTTAACGTCAATGCTGTTTCAACCGATCCGGCTGTTTCATCCGCTGTCGATGCCAATATCCATCTCGTTGCCGGCGACGAACAACAACGCGCCAACCTCATGGACCTCATGGAATCTTTCGGCTATGATGGCATCTCCACTCTGACTGCATACACCGATGTCACTGTCGAATATCCTCACATTTGGGTCGCCGGCTTTGACTTTGCCACCAGCCTCGACGCCCTTGGCGGTCTCGGGCTCTGGGGTGAACTCGCATTCTATATCCACGACGACGTTCAAATCGATCTCGACATCAATGGCACAAAGATGAAAGAAAATCAGGCCGATAAAGGTTTCTTCGTCAAAGCCGTCGTCGGTATCGACAACTCTTTCACCAAATGGCTCTATGTCAACATGCAGTACATCTACGGTTTCGTGGATGAATTCGGTAAAAATGACCTCGAACATTACCTCATGTTCAACGCCGACCTCAAAGCATTCAACGAACAGATGCTCTTCAGACTTTCACTCGTTTGGTGTATGTCCGACCCAAGCGCAATGCTCGTTCCCACATTCTCGTTTAAATTCTGGCCAAATACAGAACTCGCCCTTGGCGCACTTCTCCACCTCGGCAACGACGATTCGACCTTCGGCAACCGCGTGACAGGTCCAAACTACCTCTTCCTGCAGGCCAAATACTCGTTCTAATATCTCAAAGGCGCGGCCGTATTTCGCCTCGCGAAATAGGCCGCGCAAACGCATGGCGTATTGGACTGCGGCCAATAGCCATGCCCACCAACGTAACCGCGTTGCATG
>JAZRWV010000215.1:0-3419 GCA_045599925.1 Myxococcota bacterium | reverse complement strand
CTCTATACTGTCCCCGGTCAGTTGTTTTATGCAAACAGCCGACGCTTGATCATGAAAGGTGCTGATGGCGTTGTCTTTGTTGCTGATAGTCAGGCTGAACGCCTCGAAGCCAATCTCATTTCGATGGACGACCTCCTCGATAACCTGAGTACTTATGGCTATGACGTCGAGAAAATCCCCTTCGTCATTCAGTACAATAAACGCGATATGCCGAATGCTCTTCCCGTCGAGACTCTTCGTGCTGAACTCAATCAGTGGTATCCCAACGTCCCTGATTTTGAGGCTGTTGCTTCTGATGGTACTGGCGTTTTTGAATGCCTCAAGGCCGTCACCAAGAAGATCCTCATTGATCTTCGAAAAAACAATAAGTAATTCGTTGAATTACGATACAAAAAAAGCCTGCCGTTCATTGCGCAGGCTTTTTTTTTGTTTTTGAAATCGCTGCCGATTTGAATTCAACAGCGCATCGACGAGTGTGATGCGCTTCGAATCATTAAAACTTAATTCGTCGTTATCGTCAGCTTGTAATCGAATTCCTTGCCATCTGAATCGACAAAAAGCACGTATTCACCAGCGTCGAGTTTGGCCGTCTTGATGGTGGTATCTGAATTCGTCTCCGCACAGTTTCTGGTCGTAACACGAGTTCCTTCCTGGCATTTGGTAATATAGATAGCTGCTTTGTTCGGAAGCTCGTCTGACGTAATTTCAACGGTCGCAGTGATATTTGTCGTTTTACTGAGCGAGAAAATGTAGGCTTTTTCTTTTCCACCATGTCCGGTGCCGGAACACCCCTTGGTTTCATCCCAGTTTTCTGATGAATTGCCGGTGGATGTTGAATCCGTTTTCTCGAATGGCGCAGTCAGATCGATCAGTTCAAATGTACCGGCATAATTGCCACAAATTGAGGATTCGTAATCGATTTTATCCACTTTGACCGAGGCATCAAAGTGAGGTGCAAAAATTCTTGATGGCGCAATGTTGAGGTAGTAGGAACCTTTCGGAAGCATGGTGACAAAAGAATCTGAAGTGCCCTCGACTCCGCAGTTATCTGTGATAACGGTCTTGGGCGGACATTCCAGCGCCAGCATGTTGCCCCAGTTTGATGTCGAACCACTTAGCACTGAAAACTTATAAAACCCAAGTTCACTGATGTCGATTTTGAAAACTCCCATGATATCAGTTAGAGTTCCGTTGCATGCCGGTATAGAGGAATATTTTGAACCGGAATTCGTCGAACCGGTTGTTAAGGTTCCCAGCTTCACGTTATAAGGGGTGCTGCATGAATTGCCGCTGAACAATTTGCATTCGCCATTTTCGCAGAAATCTTCACATTCTTCTGTGAGAATGAAGTCGAAGGTATCGCTATCCGGATCGTTATCACAATATTTACGGGTTTTTCCGTCACAGGCTACATAGGTGGCAGATGGACATTGTCCGGTTTTGAGAAACTCTTCTTCAGCTTTGCATTCATCGCCTTTACAGACATCTCGTCCTTCCGAATCTATGTTCGTGTTGCCTGTATCGTTTCCTCCCTTAGAACCGGATTCTGTATCGGTTTCTTCTGGAACGGTGCTCGCACAGCCTGCAGCACATAAAATGCTCAGAGAGGCCAGAATACTTGCTAAATATTTATGGTGTGACATTTTTTTACTCCATGCTACGGATAAACAGAGGCAGATTAAACAGTCGCTCTGCTATATCATTACTTAATAATGATTAGATAGACAAAATGAAAATTGCCAGTTTTTGCAGTCATTGTTCAGCAGAGGGCACCGCGCACCTGCAGCACGCGGATAATATTCGGCTGAATTGTGATTCATGCTAAAATCGAAGGAGCATAAACTGCATATAAAATTCCAGGGACGGACGCATCATCTGAATGATGTTTCCCGGTCCGAACCAGTAATATCGCTGGTAAAAACGCCGGACATTCATTGGACGGTAAATCCAGTGAATTGGCGTTTCCCAGGGAAAATTCCTATTCACATATATGTCGTGCATCAGCTGGGGGGTCAAAATGAAAGGAACCGTTATCGAGCTCCGCATTCAACTCCGGAGATTTGAACGTGATTCGGTTCATGTTGCCCATTGCATCATAAATCGTGGCCCGATAGACCTTCGCTGTCGGCATCAGAATTTCGAATTTGATGGATTCATAAGCCAGTGACGGAACAACCGGAGTCAGATCAAGATAGACCTGATTGCCATCCACTTTGCTCAGTTTGACCGAAAATTCATCTTCGATTTTGCCGGTTCCCGTCAAAAATGAAAGGGCCGTCGGCAGCTGAGAGGCTCGCATGTCCTGCTTGCAATACTGACGATAAACGGGTTCCCACGACCACAAAAAATTGCCGTCACTGATGAGAAAACGGGCTTCCGGTTTCTCATAATCCCAGCGCATCATGCCGGGTTTCTTAAACCAGACAACGCCAGATGAGGCCTTTTTCACGCCGTCCACCGTTTCATAATCCTGATCAAATGTCGCTGAATACGTTTTGGCATTGTCATAATACTTCTGAATGGCATCGACATATTGTCGTGCATCCTCAGAAACAACGCCTTTTTTAGCCGCATTGGCTGCTTTAGAGGCAGACATAAGGCCGGGATTTGTTTTGGCTATGATTTCAGAAATGCTGTTGTAATGCGCCGGTGCTGATGTCTCTTCCTTGGGAGCCTGGGCCGGATCTTTCGCTGTATCCTGCGCATAAACGTTCATGCTCGCCGTTAGTAAGGCAATTCCGCCGACAATTGAAATCAAATAGGAATGGTATGTTTTCATAACGACCTCCTGTAATGCAGGGGTTAAACGCAATTTTTGTCGATTGTTATTCTCAATAATTTCAAATTTTTGAGCATCTGTACAGCTTTCGCTGCACTCAATGACTCCTATGCAAAATCCGTTCATGGTTCGAGTTTTTTTTCACCAAACCACATGCCCCTATATGTCCTTCCCCCCTGTTTGGCAAGAAGTTTGGCCCGTCAGCACTTTTCCCCGTTACTGGCTGAGATGCTGTAACGAAAATGCCGAAAAAAAACTTTTTTTTGTCGAAACTGTCATAAATAAACATTAGAACGCCATCTTGGCTTTTTGGGTTTCAGAGAATCGCCTTAGGGAAGGTCTGAATAAAACTCAATTTTAAGGCAGAATCTGATGAGAGCCGGGGGGCCGAGGATTTTCGCCATCCTGTGAATGGCGAAAACCGCAGAGCCCAGTGAACAAATGAAATCCGCAAGTTGAAGAGCCGACAGGCTCGGGAAACGAAGCGGATTTCATATTGTGAACTGAGGGGGCGAGGATTTTCGCCATCCTGTGAATGGCGAAAACCGCAGAGCCCAGTGAGCAAATGTGCCGGAATGAGTTGGAGAGCCGACAGGCTCGGGAAACGAAGCGGATTTCATATTGTGAACTGAGGAAAAAG
>JAZRWV010000214.1:0-11811 GCA_045599925.1 Myxococcota bacterium | reverse complement strand
ATACCCGGCCCCATGCCGACCGTATTTGCAGCAGGCAAAAAGGTCGGCGCCTCAATAGCGTGTACACTCGTTTTGCGAATTGCAAATAATTGTGCTAGAAGATTAGAGTGGCACTCATTTTGTTGAGGTAAGATATGTCAGAAAATCGCGTTCATAAGCTGTCATTGGGTTATATTGCATGTTTACTGGCTGTCGCAGCCGTTTCCGGATGCACACTGGAAGAAGTAACGGAACGCGGTGATAAATGCCCGCCGTCAGGAAAGGATGCGGAGCTGTCCTATATTCAGATGGGCGGGATGTCAAAGTGCAACAAGGGTGACGGATGCTATGTTGAAGCGTTCGTCACCCAAGAGTGTCCGAATAGTTTTGACGGTTGCTACTATGACAGCAGCTCGAAGTTTTACTGCATGGCCAAATGTCCGGCAGGGCAGATTGCGTGTGACGGCGCGTGCATAAATCCAGAAACGGATTTGAAGTATTGCGGAGCGAGGAACACGTGTAATGACAAATATGGCTGCTGCAGCGGAGGCCGTGTGTGCGATTGGTGGGAAACCTGTCGTGGTGGTGTGTGTGTTGATACCGTGTGTGTCGATGGCAAAATGCACTGTAAGGACGGTGTAACCTACGTTTGCCAGAACAATACCTGGGTTAAGGATGAAGAGTGCCGTTCCAATGCCTGTAATGAAGAAATGACGGGTTGCAGCGACAAGATACTTTGCACGTATGCGAACAAGACGTTGTCGGATGGCAAAAAAGTGTGCAGCGATGATGGAAGTCAGTTGCTCGTCTGTGCTGAAGGACGCATGGAAGTCGTTGAAAAATGCGAACTTCCGAAGATATGCCAGCAGTTGAATTCGGTGTATCAATGCGCAGAACCGGTGTTTAAAAACTGCGAGTTTAAGGACACGCTGGTTCTGCATGGGAAGACCGTGTGTGACGGAAACATGCTTAGACACTGTCTGGACGGATTTCTCGATGGCGGGCAAAGCTGCCCCTTAGCTGGGGAACCAGAAAAGACGGTCTGTTCCGTTGATCGATGTGCGCTTCCTGAAGGCTGTGCACTGGGAAGCGAAAGCGTTGCACATCAAGGGTTGATCTGTGATGACGTCGTACTGAAGAAGTGTGTGAATGGCAAGCTTGAGCTCGTTGAAGATTGCAGCAGCCATACCGATGGCGCTCTGTTTTGCCGGAAAGATACCTGTGTCGTTCCCAATACATGCACGATCAACGGATCCACTGTGAAGCATGGCAATATCGTATGCAACGACAGCAACAGCCTTGTCAAATGCGTGGATGGGCGCGAAGAGATAATGACGGAATGCGGTGAAACGGGAACATGCACGGAAGATGGATGTATTCCTCGTTATCGCTCGATAAAAGCCATTCACATCGATTACGAAAAAGTCGTCGATATGGCGACGTGCTCTGAATCCGGAGAGGCTGCAATGGCTGCGGACGTCGTCGTCGAAGGCGTCGTAACGGCTGTTAATGGAACATCCGGATTTTTTATTCAGGAAGTTTCAAGAAACGGAAAGCAGGCGGGCGCTTATGTTTCGTGTCCGAAGAGTAAGAAATGCACGACATATGCAAACGGCTCATCGATGGCTGTTGGCGACAACGTTCGAGTGACTTCAACCGCTTTAAACAACTATTACTGCCAGCTTCAGATCTACGATCCCGCAAAGGATGTCGTCGTAGAAAAGACTGGAGAAACGACGAAGATTGAGCCGACGGTGATTTCAGCCGCTGATGTGAAAGATGATGGGGCAGAAAGCTCGCACAATGTCTACAATGGCTCGCTTGTCCGCATTTCTCCGTTGACGGTTCACGAGCTTGTAACGGCTGTGATTGGCAATAAAACGAATGAAGTTGGCTGGAAATCTCTGGATGCGAATGCAAAAATTGCAATCATTGGAAATTACCTCTTAAAACAGGAACTCTCTGTTGGCCATCACTACGATGTGACGGGGGTCGTCTATTACAACTATAACCACCTTCTCGTTGCACCGCGAAGCAAGAATGACGTCGTGGAAGTGACGGAATGCAGCGGCGAGGAATCGGCTGTCAAATGCATGAAACTCGCAGGAAATGACCAGCTCATCAGTTGTCAAAATGGCGTCGTGGATGACAGCAAATCCAAAAATTGTACAAAGGAGAACAAGATTTGCGACAGCAAACTTGGAGATTGTCGTGCTCCGGTAATATGTACGGATGTATTGGGTCATTCCATCGATGAAGGTGAGGTAGGATGCCGTTCGGCAACAGATTTGGCTGTTTGCAGCTATGATGCCGAGACAAAACAAGCGGTTTGGGATCGCACTCAGACATGCTCAGAGGGTTGCAACACGCAGAATAATGAATGTTTTGCAGCGGCAATAAAGAGCTGTACATTCGTTGATTTGGATCCCGAAACCCGTAAGGGCACGGTGGACGTCGTCGTTCCCGAAGGAGCAACAGTTTCTGTCGAGATTCGGTGTGCCAAGGATGTGGATTCTGGCTCAACTTATATCAATAAATGGCCGTATGCCGAAGAGGCATCCGTCAATAGTGCATGCAAAGACTGCACGACACAGACACAGTATATTACTGCTGGAATTGGGCTTCCAAAGGAAGAAGATAAATACGTCTGCGTGGCCATTGCAACAGTTGAAAATGGCAAATCGTTTGTGTGTCAGACAAATGCTGACGCTAAGCCGGTTGAATATACTAAATCAACCAAGCTGAATAGCGACGGCATGGCAAGTGCGACACTTACGTATACGGTTTCGAGACCATTATTAGCTTATTGGAATTTTGATAACAAAAACACAAATATCGAACCATCATCGATTAAGACAAATAGTACGTTTAAGCTTGCGAACAGTACTGGCAAGGTCGAGTATATGGAAGAAGGCTCGATTGCTGCTCAAATTGGTTGGAGTAAAGCTGAAGAGCCTGATTTCAAAAAGGATCCCTATTGGCAGGTCGTCGTCAATACACGCGGCTATTCCAAAATCACGTTTTCGTATCTCGTCAAGGCAAGCAGCACGAATGCAAAATCTTTCCAGGTTGCATACAAAATCGGGACGCTTGATTTCAAACCCGTTGGTAAAGTATTGAAATTCAGCGATAATGGCGGTAGCTGGAAAAAATGGAGCGATGAGCTCCCGCAGGCCGCAGAAAGCGATGAGATTACGATTGGCATTTTCCCATTTGCAACGTCAGATCCAAAGATTCGCATTGATGAAGTCAGAGTTACTGGTGATGTGACAAAATAGACCCCGTCCCGCCTCCGCCGCCAACCCGAATTTGATGAAGTCGAAAGTCAATTTCCTGTGAGTTTTTGGGGAGGCGGTCCCCGAGCCTAACCTTTGGGTCCCTCCCCGTCCCGCCTCCGCCGCCAACCCGAATTTGCGTGTTGGCGGCGCTTTTGTGATATTGCTGATAACCGCAATACCGTTCGAATCAACCTGATTTGCGGCCTGCGTAACGTCATAAACACCGATGCCGTCCCAATGGCCATTGCACTTTTCGACAACAGCCTTGATGGCAGCCACAATCGTTGCGTCTGTTCTGCCTGGGCAACAGACGACATTCGGAATTGCGCCGGCATTAGGAAACATTCGCTGAACGGCATAAATACCAGTCTGTGCGCCTGCCGTTCCGACATAATCCGAATCCGTCAAATCGCCGATATCCATGCCACCGGTCGGATTGAACACATTGATCATCCAGCATTTGCTGATTACTGCAATCTCGAATGCAGCCTTTGCTGCATCGACAAGCGTTGCATGTTCTTCACCTGTATCATCCAGACCGCCGAGCTTCGTATCAAACTCAGCCATCGACGTAATCAGAATCGGCTCATTGATGAGATTTTTTTCATCCCAGTCATCGCATGATCGATATGCGCCGCACCGACAAACACAATATTCGTGCTTGTATCCACTGGCGTTGTCGCAATCGAATCCAGTAGCTTTGCATAAACCCCATAATTCTCTGTGGCCATTGCTTATTCTCCCTATAAATGAAAGGTCACCAGCCCATTCAGTATTTTTAAAACCACATTCTTTCTAAACATCTGCAAGTTTTATCGTTATGTTTTTGTTTTTCTCGCTCCCTTCAAAACGCTTTCGATTCTTTAATAAGTAATTCATTGCATCCAAAAAATCCGAATAGCGAGTTGGCAATCCGAGTGAAAGATCAAAACCGTTTCCTAATAATAAAACTTCCATATTATCCTCCATGGTTATGTATCAGTTATTCTTCTGATGCTTCGTATAAAAGTCTATATGTGATGAGTCAGTCAATTTGTTTCGTCTTTTTAGCCCTGCTTCGTTTCGCTGGCTTTTTATCCGCCTGTTTCGCCTCGGCTTCGACGAGTTTCTGGTACAGCTCAAATAAATGCGTCACACAGCTCGATTCGGTCGTTGACTTGACATCGAGTCCATAAGCCTCCATAACTGCGCGATCATTTGCCTGATGTGCCTTGCGGAGTTCCGGCGGCATCCAAACTTCATCGTACAAATTGGCCAAACTGCTATCAGGTGTCAATGCCCGTGCATCGAGAATAGCCTGTGCTGTTTGTTCTATCCTCTTGATTTGCTCATCTGTTGGGGTTGGCCACGGAAAGTTGTTGTAAACGATTGTGTTGGAATAACTATACCGCATTTCAAGCCGTCCGCATACCGCGCGCATCCAAGCCATGTGAACGTTCGATGTCATTACACCAAAGTGATATAATGATGCGTTTTGCATGACAAACAGTTTGTCACCTGGAATTATCTCTTGTGCGAGGTAATCAATCGGTATGTATTTTCGATTCTCGGACGACACTTTTGGGAAAGCGACATAATCTCCAGCGCATTCAAATGGAGCTCCGAAAAGCATGGGGTTCTCAGCCGCTTATAATGTACTCGAACTATTACTTTTCATTCTAAATTCACGAACTCGTGATACTCTCTCTGATATTTCTTTATTATGGCGAAGTTCAGTTATATCGGCATTCTTTAACCACAAACAATATCTTGGCTTTCGGTCAATAAAATCCTTCCCCATCATGTAATGACGAATGTATTTCGTCGAAGAAGGAGATAGACCAATTAATTCATCTTTTTCCTGCTCTGTTAAAATTAGATTACCATCATCAATAGCCTGACCACCTAAGCAAATATCGGGAACGTCACACAGAGGTTTCGTTCTTTTGTCTATAAACACATTTTGAGCATCAACTAAATAACCGTTGATATTGTTGCACTCCGCTGAATATGATCGGCTTTTGTTTCGACCAGGAATTTCAGCCGATAAAACTCCTTTTCCATGTTCTCAAGAAGGATTTCCTCAGGCTCGCTATGCGGATTTTCCATGTCATAGACGAAAAATGACCTGAAATTGCACGTCACAACCCAGCGCGGATGCATCGACACCGGCAGTTCCGCCGCATAACGCTTGGCCTGCTGAAATGGCGTCAAAAACGTGCCGTCACTCTGCTTAATCGGCTTGCGCAGGTCTTTGTCGAGGCTTTTCTGCTCAATCAGCACTTTTGTCCGCGCAATATAGGCGTCGATAAAGCTCGTGCTGGCAAGCTACACCTGATTCTCAAACGAAATAAACTCCGAAGGCGTTTCGACGCCCATCATCGCAAGCAAATCCATCCAGAACGCCTGTGATTCGCCTTTTTCATAACCATGCCCGGTCCATCTTTCGACAAATGCTCTGGCTTTTTCCTGTTGCTGCGTGTGTGACATCGTAACGCTTCTATGTGTTTGATATTTGTCAGGGGGCCGTCGCCCCCTGCGGCGCTATTTGCAAAGCAAATACGCGCCTACCCCCCGTGCGGGGCACGGCCCCGCAACGCCCGGTTCAGGCATTATTTAGTCGTTCCCATACCATATACAGTATCACAGATGCACGAAACAAATCCCCCGATAACAGTCCGTCACGCCGGCGTGGGATGGTGTCACTATAAAATTTCAGTCTGTCACGCCGGCGTGGGTCGGTGTCACTACAAAATTTCAGTCTGTCACGCCAGCGTGGGTTGGTGTCACTACAAAATTTCAGTCTGTCACGCCGGCGTGGGATGGTGTCACTACAAAATTTCAGTCTGTCACGCCAGCGTGGGATGGTGTCACTACAAAATTTCTGTAATGAGCCCCTTTCTCCCCTCCCTATCGGGGATACCTCAGAGGGGCCGGGGGGGGGGGCGAATATTTCGCGGGGACGCACGTGACATAGACAGAATTTTAAGGACATGGTACGATTTCGTCGCGTTCCATGACGCAAATTTGAATAACTTCCTTATTTCACAAAAGGAGACGTGTAATGGCAGAGAAGATTTTAGCCCTAAATCTGAACGCGATGACCTTGGACGAAGTTTTTGGCTTTATGAATGAAGTCTCTCATCAAATCGATGACACTTTTTCAGAAAAGCCTGACTGCACAAAGAATTTTCTGAATGCACTTCATGCTTTTGATGAAGCCATGCATGTCGAAGCTTCGGCATTTTCCGGCTCGGATATCCAAAATGCAGATGCAGAGGCTGATGATGCCTGGAGCGGCCTCAATGCCTATCTCAAGGCCATGATGAATCATCCGGCTGCAGAACCCCGTGAAGCGGCCGAAATGATTTATCATGTTTTTGAACAGTATGAGAATCCAACATCTCTTGCGTATGTCACAGAGTATGGGATTATGGAACGTCTGGTAGCATCCCTGAAAGAAATCCCGGCCGATGTTCAGAAAAAGGCCAATGCCGTCGAATGGATCGAGAATCTTTCCAAAAAATGCTCAGGTTTCGTTCAGATGTATTCACTTCGCATTCAGGAAAAAGCAGGAAAAGTTGTGGGCGCCAACAAAATGGCCAGACTGGATGCCATCAGTGCTTATCGCGAAATGATTAAAATTATCAATGTTCTTCTCATTATTTCGCCGGATGACAGAATGGAAAGCTTTGCTGCGCATTTGAATACATTGATTTCAGCCCGAAAAGCCGTCGAAAAGCAGCGTAAGACACGGGCGGCAAATTCCGCCAAATCGAATGCCGAAGATGCAGGGGATGGCTGTTAGTCATTCAAAAAAAGCAGCACGCGGCGTATTGGCCCCATGCAGAGACGCCCGGTCCGGACGTCTCTGCATGGGGCCAATAGCCATGTGCCAAAGGCCGTATCGCCGCAGGCGATAGGCCGGAACACGAGCCGTAGCCCCATACCCAAAGTATGGGGCAAGGCGAGTATAAAAAATCACAGGCTCATTAAGTTGTTCCCTGACTGTCTCAACAAGGCTCTGTAACTGCATAAATCCATCCCTGGTGTGCAAAAGGACTCACCGTGAGTCAAAGCCTATTACCAAAGTCAGGGAAATTTTTATATGCGGTAGCCCTGGTGTTATTCCTTTGCGAGCATGTGGCGTCGGATGGATACATTCATGAGAATGCCGACGCAGATCATCATACAGAGAACGCTGGAACCGCCATAAGAAATGAGGGGAAGAGTGATGCCGACGACGGGGGCCCATCGCACGACCATGGCGGTATTGACGACGACCTGCCAGAAAAAGATGGCTGCAATTCCGACGGCCAGCAGCATGCCGAAGCGATCGCGCGCGGAAGCCGCAATATGCAGAGCCCATAAAAGCAGCAGAAAATAGAGTACAATCAGGGTCAAAACGCCTAGGAAGCCATATTCTTCAGCCCAGTTGGCAAGCGCAAAGTCGTTTTCGGGTTCTGGAACAAAGCCTTTTTGGACCTGTGTACTTTGACCATAACCGCGTCCTGTCAGGCCGCCGGCACCCACTGCAATAACTGAATTCTTGACCTGCCAGTCGCTGCCGTAGGGGTCGTCTTCGATTTGAAGAAATGTCAGCACGCGCGATCTCTGGTAGTCATGCATGACAAACCATGCCGCCGGTGCGCATGCAATCATGGCTGCGACGATAATTGCAATTGTTTTCTTTTTTACCCCTTCAAACAGAACCATGACCCCGGCGATAAGTGCGATGAGGAGGGCTGTTCCAAGGTCTGGTTCGAGGAAGATGAGAAACATTGGGAGCAGGATGGCTCCAAAGATAGGGAAAAGACCTTTGAGCGTATAATTCTGTCGATGTTCCCGTTCTGCCATGAGTTTGGCAACAAAGATAACTACAGCGATTTTCATCAACTCCGACGGCTGCATGTGGAAAAGACCGAGGTTAATCCATCGTTTGGAGCCGTTGAAATCTGTACCAAAAATGAGGACGATGATGAGCGCGGCAATACCAGCGCCGTAAATTGCGTTTCCAAACCGGGCATAATTTCGATAATCAATGGATGCGCATGGGATTGTAAAGCAGATAAACCCCAGGGTAAACCAAAGGATCTGGGTGTTATGGAGGGGTTTAGGCAAGATATTGGCGATGCTGGTCAGATTGAAAATGCCAATTGCGATAATGGCCATAACCAGGAAAAACAAGACCCAGTCAAAGGATGCCAGAAAAGATTTAATGGGACGGGGGGCGATGAGTTTCATTGTTATGGCTTGGAATTAGCGATTTCTCGGAAATATCGTTCAATGACTTCCATGATAACGGGGCCGGCATTGGCAGAACCGGAACCGCCGTGCTCTAAAAAAACAGCGACTGCGATTTGAGGATGATCGATGGGGGCAAATGCAGCAAACCAGGCGTGGTCGCGGTATTTGAATTCGACTGCAGAGGCGGAGACTCGCTTGGAAATGACCTGTGCTGAACCGGTTTTACCTGCGACAGTGATGTTGGAAAGTCGGTAATTAAAGCCAGTACCGAGCTCGCTGTTGACGACCATGTCGAGTCCGGTTTTGATGGTTTCGAGTGTTTCTTTTTTAAACGGCAGCTTTGAGTGAACGCGGCTAGGATAGGTAAAAACGGGGTGTCCATCGGCGGTTTCGATTCGATCGATAATTTGTGGGTAATAGAGGGTTCCGCCGTTAGCAATGGTTGCATAGAGCATGGCCATCTGCAGGGGGGTAACCTTGACGTCGCCCTGTCCGATCGATGTAGAGAGCGTAAAACCGCCCTGAAAACCTTCTTTTGAACGTTTGTTATGCCACTCTCTAGTGGGGACGGTTCCAGCAGCTTCGTTATTGATTCCGATGCCAGTTTTTTCGCCTAAGCCGAACATTTTTGCGTATTCGGCCAATGTATCAATGCCTAGTTTTTCGCCGACTTTATAAAAATAGACGTCACAGCTGGAAGCGAGTGCTTCGGTGATGGTGACGACGCCGTGTCCCGAATGTTTCCAGCAGTGGAACCTGCGTCTTTGCATACCGTATTCGTAATAGCCAGGGCATGTCAGGGTATCCTGAGGATGCATGAGGCCTTCTTCGAGAGCGGCTGCAGCCGTGATGACTTTATAAATCGAGCCCGGGAAAAAGGCGAGCAGGCTCTTGTCGAGCATTGGTTTATAGGGGTTTGTATCGGAATTGATGTGTTCGTCCCTGGACAGACGACCGGACCAGCTGTTTGGGTTAAAGGAGGGGGTTGACGCCATTCCAAGGACTTTTCCCGTCGCCGGTTCGACGACGACGATGGCTCCGCTGGGATAGTCTCTCAGGGCATCCTTGAGGATAATCTGAAGATCCATATCGATTGTCAGGATGATATTTTTTCCCGAAATGGGTTCGACATCTTTCCAATCGCGCATAAGTGCTATGGATTCAGCATCAGTCTGCGGAATACCCTGAGCGTTGACGACGCTGGCATTTAAGCCGTTCCCGCCTCGCAGGATGGCTTCATAAGTGCGTTCAATTCCCATTCGGCCGGTGACATCGCCCATGCGGTATCCGTACATTCGGAGTTTTTGAAGTTCGTTGTCGTTGATCTGATTGACGTAGCCAATCAGGTGTGCTCCGAGCTCGTTGTAGGGATAGTAGCGTTTGCTCGTCGAAACGATTTCTACGCCATGAAGCGCAAGGGAGTTCGTTTCAACTTTTGCCAGCTGGTCTCGTGTGATGCCGGTTTTAACTGTAATTGGCGCAAAGCGCTCTGCCGGCTTGGTCTTTTTGATGCGTTCAATCAGCTTGTTCTCTTCGTCCTGAGTCAGTGCGAGATAGGAAGACAGGGCTGAGATTCTGCTTTTGAAAGACTCCTCAGGCTCTTTAGAGGACGTAAAAAAAGCCGGCGTCAGGGTAACGTCATAGGAGGGATGGTTTGTCGCAACCGGGCGCATTTTGGCGTCGAATATTTGCCCTCTTTCAGCAGGAACAACGCGTCTTTTAATAAAATTGTTAAAAGCGAGCTGTTTGTAGTGTTCCCCCTCCACGATTTGGAGATACCAAAATCGCATGAGCAGAAGCGAAAATGCGATAGTAATGAGCGCGATGAACCATCTAAAGGATGAGGTATAGTCTTTAGGTTCTGATTTCGCTTCAGCACCAGCTGCATTAGTTTGTGTTTTCTGGCGCAGGAACATTTATCTTTTGCGGGAGTACTTGAATGGTGAAACTGATGGTGTATGTTTCAGCTTCGTTGATTCGATGAATGACAGAGATCTGATAATTTCCGGCAGAAGTGAATGTATGGGTAAAAGAAAATGAGTTTCCAGAAGGCTTGATCGTTTGGGAAGCGTCAGGGGATGTCTTCTTGCCGCCGGTATTTCTGACGGAAAAGGTGGTGGACTGGGGAATAGGAGCGTTTAGTCCTTTTCCATTACATTTTCGCTGATTTCCAGTGCGAAAGGAAACGGTTTGACCAGCATAGATGCGGACGCGGGCTGATTCGAGTTTGTACGTATCGACGCAAGATCTTCTATCATCGTCAAAGGAATGAATATCGACGATGCGGCTGGGAGCAGTTGGTTTTAAGCTGGCGGTAATCGTTCTTGGGGGCGGAACGACTACGTCTTGGGGCGGAACATTTTGCGCTGTGGCATAACAGGGAAGCATGAATAACAAGATGCTCCCCAGGAAATGCGATGAAAAGAAACCAGCTTTTGTCATGAGATGACTGGAACGAAGGTTTATCGCCGATTAGGCTTTTTTAAGAAAACAGGTAATAGCGCTGATGAGTTGGAATACGATGGCGATGGGCAGTGGGCTGACGCTGATTTCCTTCACATCAGACGAGAGATGAATCGTTGCGAAGAGCAGAATTGCGCCGACAAAGAATAGTATTGCCAGGACGAGTGAACTGAGCTTCTTTTTGAGCAGGAAGTAGAGAATGCTGATAGCGATGCAGACGAATGCTCCGCCGGCAAGGATTGGACATGCGGCGAGGTTTGATGCGGCCGTGATAAACCAGATGAGTGCAAGCAAAGCAGAAATAGCGGCAGTTCCCATGACGATAAAATCGGAAACGCCGGAGCCTTTTTTGGCTTTGTGTGCAGGCGATTTGGATGACGTATTGGGTGTGGTCTGCTGATCAGAGGGGGCAGCCTTTGGCTGAGGCATTGTTGTTGCCGCCTGAACGGTTACGGCTTTTACCTCTGCGGGTTTGGGGGCCGGGGCTGGAATCGCTGGTGTATCGAAGTCGAGACCGTCGTCTTCTTCGTCTTCTTCTGAACCGCTGGAAATGGCGGCAAAATCATCGCCAAAGAGTTTGGAAGTCAGATCGACGAATTCCTCGTCGACGAGGGAGGAAGGCATTGGCGCAACACCGGCAAGTCCGGCCAACGGATCTTCATCCTGTGTCGTTTTGGCAGGAGCCGGCTTGGGCTGTGCAACAGCTGCGGAATTTGCGGCTGGAGTGGCCTGAAGTGAAATGGGGGTTCTGCGCTGGCTGGACTGCGATGGTACGCTGCGCATGGATTGTGATGAGGATGCGGAGCGACCGGGTTGTGACTGCATTCTGCCGGAATTCTGCACGGAATGCATGTTCTCACGCGAC
>JAZRWV010000213.1:0-2039 GCA_045599925.1 Myxococcota bacterium | reverse complement strand
CTCCAACAAAGACTTTCAAACGTCAATCCATTCTTTGGTTATTCTCTTTTTCTGTCGTCTTCTCTTAAGCCGAAAATTTGTCATGCCGGTCTTTTCGTGGAAAATAATTCCCAGGTGGTTTGCTTTCGTTTGGACTGGTTATGGAAAATATTCTTAAACTCGTTCTCAGCTTTGCTTTTATCGTTTTCGTGGCCTTTCTGATTTATCAGATCTTCGTTCAGGCTTCTTCCGATACATATGTCCGTCTTTCTTCGGAACTCGCCGAAATTCAAGCCGGAAACGATAAGATTTCTGCTTCAAATGACTTGCTTCGTGTCCGCATTGAAGCTCTTCGCTCCGATCCGCGTGCAATTGAACGAAAAGTTCGCGACGAACTCGGAATGGCAAGACCCGATGAAGTCATTATTCTGCTCAAAAATAATGAACCAGCACCCGAAAGTCCTCTACTTGAAGCTGATAATGCCGCGCAGCCGTAAGGGCTTTTAGCTTTTTATGGGCGCAGCCTATTGCCTTTCAGGCAATACGGCATGCGCTGTTCGGTTATGGCTTCGCCATACACCGAACCTACTCATCCAGTCCACATCCATCCCGGAGCATCATCGAATGATGCAGCTGTGAAATGAGCTCCGGTATGCTTTCTGCTGTATCCAAATCCGGAATTCTCGCTAAATCCTGTATCTGAAGTGATACCAGCTTTAAATTGCTGGCGTCGTGTTCAGCAAATTGACAGCGCCAGCAGCCATGCATGTCCAGTAACCTCAGCGATTTCGGAAGAACTTCTATCGGAAGCCAGCAGATGCCTTCACTATACGACAAATCCAATGCCTGAAGGCAGCTCATTTGCTGTAGTTCTTTCGGAATGTCTTCAAACGATTCACATCCGGAAATGTGTAGAACGCGTAAATTGCTTAATTCACTGATTCCTTCCAGAGCATGAAAATCTGCACACTTGATAAAACCAACTTCCCGGAGGTGTTCACAGGCTGCAATTTCTGATGGAAATACTGTCAGGGAATGACATCGAATGAATCTGAGAACCTTAAGATTTGTCAGTCTTTGAATGTTTTTAGGGAGCTTGTTTTCTGTTAAATCGCAGATTTCAAGCTCATCGATTTGGGAAGCGTCCAATATGGATAAAAAATTAGCCAATGTTCGTCGTTCATCGGATAAACGAAGTGTCACTTTGATATCAGATTCGCATGTCTTCAGGTTAATCTGCATGTTTTGCTCCTGTTGTGTACGGGGACAGGCTGTTTCACTCGATAACTTATATCTGAATCTGTAATAAACAAGCAATGCCTGTCGCGTGGTCAAAGACGTGAAAATCTCGATTCACAAATTCGATATTTCCGCATGATTTGAGCCTGAAATGAATGATCATTGTCCTTAATTCATTGTCTGTTTTGGTTGGCACTTGAAATAAATTACGGATGATTGTGTAAAGAATTTGTGTCGAAGAGTGGTTGGCTGTCAATCGCTTTTAGTTTGCAATATGAAATGTGCTGCATTTTCTAGTTTGTTGCCCCTTCAATAGATTTCATTTGTGCATCAGGTTCGCATAAAACCAGGACATAATCCATCCCTCATATCCATTCGGGATCCCTCTACCCCCACCCACCGTCACGCCTTCCAGAAGTCCAGGCGAGTGCAGAAAATACACGAATGCATTAGCAAAGTTTCGCGATTTTTGGCGAAAACACTGCTCGTTGCGTAAGGACGATGTATTTGTCCGCAGTGACGCCGTATCATCATAACACAAACAATCCTCGTCAGAACGGGATGTGCATGGATAATACGTTATGTTTTGGGCTCCGAATCCGGTTTCTTGTCAGATGTACGTATGCATCTGGTTCGAAAATCGTCCAGGCACCTTAATCAAATCATTTATGGGGGAGTTTTTGGGCGTATCATGGGCTGAATCTTATACAAAAATAATCGCATTCCATTTGGCGTTGCATGCAACGCCGCAACATCGGATGTGGCGGTTAAACATCCAATTGCACATTGCACATTGCACATTGCACATTGCACATTGCACA
>JAZRWV010000212.1:0-18526 GCA_045599925.1 Myxococcota bacterium | reverse complement strand
TACGAAACGCTCAATTCTTCCCCCGGAATGCGCAATGCCATGCAATTGGGTTCGCCTGTCGCGACGATAACACCATCGACAGAATCGGCCAGTGCTCTGACGTCTTTAACCGGACTGTTCAAATGAAGATTCATGCGTTGTGGCACCTGGATGTGATGCCAGTCGGATTCGATGACTTCATGCGGAAGGCGTTCATCGGGAATCATGTTGAGTGCGCCGCCGATTTCATTTCTACTTTCGTAGATATCCACCCGATATCCGGCGCGAACGAGGCTTGCGGCGGCGGCCATTCCTGCCGGACCAGCGCCGACGATGGCAATACATTTGCCGTTCATTTCCGGCAAAGCCACATCATTGCGTTCTCCTCGGTACATGTGGAGAATCGTCGCCTGCACTCGCGGAATGTTGATGGGAAAATCGACATGACAGCGAGTACATGCCTGCATGCAGAACTTATCCGGGCAAATGAGGCCGCATGTCATTCCCATCGGATTATTGCGAGCAATGGCCTTTACCGCATCATTCCATTCGCCGTCCCGTGCATAGCGTATGAATTCCTGCGGATTGCAATTCACCGGACAAGCCGACATACAGGGCTGAGTTTTACAAGTCAGACAGCGATTGAGTTCAGCCTGGAGCTGGAGTTTTGTCAAATAAAGTGCCATTTTTGTCATTCCAATTCTGATTTTACTTGCCACAAAGGCTCTGCATTCTTAAATTTATACTATTTTGTCGGCATGCAAACGTGTCGACATCAAGCTCTATATTAACGCACCTTAGTTGCATAAAAGAATAACGATTTTTCCAGAAGAACATTTTTATGTCTCAAGACAACAACAATCACTGTTCCCATACAGATTCAGCACCAGATAACGGCATGATGCCGCCTGCCCGTAAAAACAAGCGACCTCCGAAGTTTGAACACAAACCATCGAAGGAAAAACAACATGCCGCAAGCGGTTCTCGCGAAAATACGCGTTCATCAGGGGATGCAAAGCAGCAGGAACGCGCACAGTCTGCGCGCAATGAAAATCGGGAAGGCAAACGCCAGAATGCGCAGAACAAAACATCCGGCACCCCAAACCATCGTCGAGGAACGCGCAATCCGCGCGAGCTCGTTGTCGATACCCTGATTCGCATAGAAGACGGTGGCTTTTCGAATATTGTCTGGGATATAGCCTTAAAACGCAGTGAACTGAGCGTCCTCGACAAGATGCTAGCGACGAGAATTTTTTACGGCACACTTTCCAACATGCGTCTGATCGATGCTCTCTGGACAAGCATTGAACCGGAAATGCTCAAGCGTGCAGATCCCGTCGTCAAGATGACACTTCGAAGTGCGATGTATCAGCTCGTGTTTTTGGATAGAGTTCCGGCTTATTCCATTGTTTCGACGAGTGTCGATCTGGTCAAGAGGCTTAGAAATCATGCTGCAAGCGGTTATTGCAATGCCTTGCTTCGCAAGGCTGTTGCCCGTCAGGAGTCAGCTCGCGGTTTAAAGTACGAACCCACCGGCGACAAACTCAATGATTTTGCCACGCAATACAGTATGAACGACGATCTGGCCCGTCTTTTAATGAATGAATTTGAAGACCAGGCCGAAGTCATTGCTCAGAGCATGCTGTCAGTTCCTCGCATGATGCTTCGCATCAATGAGTCCAAGACATCGCTCGAAAAATTCATGGCGATTAAAGATATTGCTGTCGAAAAGTCGACACTTCTTCCGGACTCCTCATGTGCCGTACAGGCGCGTCAGGAAATCATTGATGAAGCTCTCGAACGCGGTGATGTCTGTGTTCAGGATGAAGCAGCACAACTCGCAGTTTGTGCACTTGGTGCACCAGCCAACTGGTGCCCGGAACGCAGTGATGTTCACATTTGGGATGCCTGTGCTGGCCAGGGGGGCAAATCCATTCATTTACTCGATGAAGTCACGGCCGCTGGCGACAACAGAAAATACACGCTTTTGAGCACGGATCTTTACGCCAACAAGCTCGAACGCCTGAAAGATTATCAGCAGAAATACTTCCCGAAACAGCATCTCATCACAAAAGCACGCGATTTGACACTACCGGGAAGTGTTCCTCTTGCGCCATTTGACGTCATTCTGGTTGATGCCCCCTGTTCAGGTCTTGGTGTTCTCAGACGGCATCCCGAAGTCAAGATGACGCGAACATCTGAAGCCATTGATTCGCTCGTCATTCTTCAGCGAGAAATTCTCGATAATGTTTGCAGACATCTTCGCGTCGGAGGCATTCTCGTCTATGCCGTCTGCACGATAACACATGCAGAATGCGAGGATCAGGTCAGTGCATTTTTGGCCAGACATCCAAACTACAAACAGGATCTGCTTCCGGAAAAATGTCTTGCAGGCCGGGAACCGGCCTCACAAGTTCGCTTTATGCCGCACATCGATGGCTGTGATGGATTCTTTATTGCTCGATTTATTCGAGAATCCTGATTGATTAGAATCGCATTATTGCCTCACCATTAAAAAGCTCATGACACACCGGATTCACCAAAACACTCACGTGAATGAATTCGGTGTGGAATTCCCCCAAATAAGAGCCTGTTGTGCAAATCTTAAGGAATTTAAGAACAATTCTGTAAGTTCATTCTTCTCCATTTTTTTGCATCTGTTGAAGTCTTTTTTCCTGAATGAATAAGGGTGAACAAGAGTTATCCAAACTATCCTTAACCCCGTGCAGTTCCTTGAGCCAAAACCTGTGATTCATACCAGAACTGCAAGTTTTTCCCAGGCCAAGAGGCGTCGCATCAATGACATTGCAATGTGAAAAGCAGTGTTTAAACTCACACGCCACTAATATCCTGAAAAAAAACTTGACTCAAAATATTTCTGTGTTAAGGTGGCGAACGAGAAAACTATAATAAATACAGTACTTTTTGTCTTTGTACTTAAGTGTAGATAAGCTTATATTTGTGTTCATAACGGGCATATTCTATCAGCACGTCGCATCTTCTTGCGAAAGGTGGTGAAGTTTATCCAGGTTGTGTCAGCAAATAAGAAAACAAGTTCAAGGGGATTCGTGTACCCAGGGCAAACTATACCCTGAGCATACGATTACAGGCGAACTTCAGTCAATTTTTATACGGGCATTAACAAAACAACAAAGGAGCGAAAATGAATATGAACAAATCATCCAAAACACTAGGGATTATTCTTAGTTGCGTCTCCAGTTTGGCCTTTGCAACAAACGCAATGGCTAATTGTGAAGATATGGGAAACAGCGAATGGAAGTCGCTAAGCTCCGAAATGGCTGCCCAATATGACGCAGGAAATTACGAAGAAGCCTTAAACACCGGAAAGCGTCTGAATCTGATCTGTCCAAGATCCCCAATTGTCAATTACATGATGAGTGAAATATACTCAAAATTGGGAAATGAAGTGGATGCAGCTTTGTATGCCAAAAGATCGACAGACTACATCCTCGACTATCAGGTTCCTCAGAACGTGAATGAAAAAATCTGGCTGCGTCGTGCAGAATACGAACTTCCATACAAAAAGGAAGCCGAGTCACTTAGACTTCAAATGGCAGATTATGACCAGCTCAAAGCAGAGAATGAGGCTTTACGCCAAGACAGCAACACCCGTCTGAATGCCGTAGAAAGCCAGGCCAAAGAAGACAGAATGAAAAGTGCCTCACTGTCGCAAAAAACTAAAAATCGCTGGAATGCAGCATTGTGGAGTGGCGTCGGTGTAACTGTTGCAGGTATTGCAGTTGCCGCAGGTGGCGGAGCAATGACCAACAATGCTGACAAGGTATCATACAGTCGTTCAACCGATCCCGACAAATCAGGTTTCACAATCACCAATAAATATGTTGCAGGCTGGGTCATGGTCGGTGCAGGCAGTGCGTTCGCAGTAGCCGGTGCCATTCTGACAAGTATTGCTGCATATAAAGTTGCAACGATTGAAGTCATCGATGATGCTCAGAACAGCAACTCCATCTCATTGAATATCTCCCCCAATTCCGTTCAGTTCGGAATGACATTTTAATGTGAATGCACGGAAACAGGTGATATCATGAAACGTAATAATATAAGCATTTTGGCGATTCTCGGATGTCTTGCCACAGGATGTGACACAGACATCGATATGAATGAACTCGATTTCAATGCCGCTCTTTCAGCTGCAGAACTTTGCGTCCTTTCCGGTGGTCTGTACGACCTCCAAATGAATAACGAAACAGGAAAACAAGAAGGCTTCTGCTATTGTGGCACGGGAGAAAAAGAAAATAGAGTTGAATGCGGAAAAAACGTCAATTGTCGCGTGAACGGAGTTGGTGAAGCTCCTGTTTGCGGCGGTACAGGTTATACATTCCTTACAGAAGGTCTCTGTACACTCAATGGCGTCGAAGTCTGTGCAGAAAGGATCGGTCTTGATGGAAAAGCTATCGGCTATTCCACCAAGTGTGAGAACAATCGCTGGACTGAAGAAAAAGTCTGTACAGGCCAAAACTCATGTCAAATATACTTGTTCAACGGCCAGATCATGTCGTCCAAATGCGGTGAATGCCAGAATGATGGCACGACATGTGTTGGTGGTAAAATAGTCAATTAGCAACAACTGAGGTACCGAGTATGAAAAAGTATTTACTAGTATTACTAGCAGTGGTGATGTGCGGTTCAACAGGTTGCGACACTGATATCGATTCCTCGAATATTGCCAGCCTTATCAACGACGAAAACCGATGCGCAATCACGGGTGGCATACAGATTACATCTGAACAGGCAAACGTCATTCAATCCATGATAACAGTCATCAACACAAATGACTGTTGGGATAATAAGACGTCCGGTAATGAAATACTCAAAACAACCTGTCCACCTCTGAGTGATTTCAAAACAAAACTCTCCCAGGCCGGAAACTCCTATAGCGACATCTACAAAGATGCTCTCGTAACTATTAAACATAGCCTCAAAGGTGCTTTTCTTGAGTACCATTCGAAAACGATGGTGGATATCTTTGAGTTCGTGTCACTGAACGTTTCCATGGAAACGAGCAAGGAACTTTATTATTGTGCCTGCAACTATGAGTTTTGTGATGACAACACAGCATGTGTAACCGATTCCATTACCCAATTGCCAACTTGTGCTGTCAGTAAATATGCATCCAGTGCAAACGAAAACCAGTGCGATCCCATCAAATTAAATGGTGAAACAATCATCGACATTCTTTCAAACTCTACCTTGCCAATCGTAAAAAAACTCGAAGAAATCAACAAAGCAGGAACCAATATAGATCTGAATGATGCAGTTTTTTCAAACTGGTGCATTTTGAACTATCAAAATGTTAAAATTCCGAATCCAGACACAAACAATATCAAAGACAAACAAAACGATTTTATCGAACATTGTAAAGCCCCAAATGGGTACGGCTATTTATTCTCCAATACCTGTGACAGCGAAGAATTGAAGGATATTCAAGGCAATTGCAAATTAGCACAAAGCCTTTTTTCCTATCTTTTCAACTGCTTAAATGCCAACGATCCGGTTTTATGTCCACAAGAGAAATACAGTCCCTTAATCGTTCCTGGATTCAATGATGTCAATTACAGTGCCACTTATTACAATCTCATCCGAGGTTATGTCGAAGAAATGCTCACGACAAATCTGGAAGAAACATTGCAAAACAACGGCATTACCATAGCCGAATTTAAAAGCAGTAAGGAATTTGTACATGCCGTTGATGAATTCATCATCAACGAAGCTGTTTATATCGTAAATGCCCCAGGTAATATCTATAATATTAAGGTCAACAACGTGGTGACAGTTGCAGACTTTTTGAATGCAACGAATGAGGATGGTTCATTTTGTACTCAAGGCTGCTCAATTAATCTTCAGCAAGAAGATATTCTAACTGGCGTAAGAAAAGTGCTCGATACGCTGTATTCCAACAGTAACCCCATCTCAATTCCTTATAAAAAATCTGCCACCGAGACGGTCAATATTCAAACAACCATGCCAGACAATGAAATGAGACGAAAGCTCTTTGCTTATATCCCATTAGGGGTAATGCCTAAAGATACGCTTGCCTCACCCCTCACAACCAATCTTCAGTGTGTTTCAGTGCCATCCGCCATAGGCGATCCCGCCGGCATTAAAAAATATTGTGAAGCCGATAACAATCAAATCATCGGAGCTGAACAAATTTTTGATGCTATCAATGGCGATAATCTCATTCCAAGAGTCGACTTATTCGATGCCATCATTATGGGGACTGATGCTCAATTCAAGGTAAAGCTTAAAAATAGTTCAAACGAAACTGCAGATGTCGCTATTCATGCCGGCTCCACAAGTAACATCATTTCATTCACCCTCCCCCAAAATGGCAATAAACCGGAATACCTTAAAGGCAAGTGGAATGCATTGAAATGTCCTAGTGGTGCTTCGTGCTCATCCGATACGTCGTGTGGCGTCTGTGCCGACACTTCGATTCCCCACACAATCATGGCATACGATACCAGCGAGAACAAATACTCATCTTATAAAGAAGCAACATGTAAAAATGGTGCTGTTATCACAAAAGCTGGAACGTCGGCGTCCACAGATAACTCTGAAACACCGGCACCAGAAGAAAAATAAGGCGAGGCGTATTGGGCCACTAGCCCAATAGCCGAATGCCGGACGACTTATAAGACAGCCGGCCGGCATTCGCCGTATCAGAAAAAGGCTAATCATCAAATGCCTCTCCAAACAAATTAAATTGACAAGCTCATATAAGGTACGATTTTCAGAAACATAAGAATACCCCAATCCGAGACCGACTGTGAATCCGGGGGAGGTATTATTTATAATGCGCACATCCGTAAGCTCATCTGTATTTGTTTGATTTTCGACGTCCAAAGTTTCCGCTGCAACCTGAGTTTCTGTGGATGAAATATTTGTCGATTCACTTTCTTCTGCCAGTACTGGTTCAGAAGCTGGCTGAGTTTCTGATGCAATCTGAGTTTCTACAGGCATCGTATTTATAGATTCACTTTCTTCTGCCAATGCCGTTGCTGCAGAAAAGATCGCACAAAACACAAGAACCATCACGACCATCCATTGTTTCATCTTTGCATTCTCCAAAGGGTTAAACTATCATCCACTGCACTCACTCAATTCGTGAGTACAGTCCTGGATACTGCAATTAAAAAACCAATTTCTGTTTTTAAAAAAAACGAGTGGCAGATGATTGTAAATGCCAAGCTTTTTGGCTCACAACTCTGACAATTTAACCATAGCCAGTCTTTGTTTCAGATAAAGGATGCCTCACTTTGTATTTTGCAGTGGACAATTCATTAGCCAGGCTTTGTTTCGGATAAAGGATGCCTCACTTTGTGTTTTGCAGTGGATAATTCATTTCAAAACTCATTAAAAACATCTGGAATCTGTATGAATTCACGTGTAGTTATGCCGTCTGTGTATTTTGAAGAAGCACACAGGCAAGGAAAAAATATGAAAAAATATTCAATCTACCTCATTTTATCAGAGATTTTCGTTTGTTTGATGACTGCTTGCAATGATGAAGATGATTTAATATATGTCAATAATGAATCATGCGACAATGCCTGCAACTTAGGCGAATGGTCCTGTTTATCCGATGGATACAAAATCTGTATAAAAGATGAATCGGGCTGTCCATCATGGAGTACATTGAAATCGTGTCCAGCAAATACCTTGTGTAACCCTCAGAAACGAGAATGTATAAATGATAATTCTGGCAGTGATGAATGCAATTCCGAATGCATAGAAGACGAAACGATTTGCAGTGAGGATAAATCTCAAATATTGATTTGCAAACACATCGACAGTCTGAATTGCAATGCTTTAATAGAAAGTGAACGATGCGAAGATAACAAAAAATGCGAGTCAGACGGCATCAACACGATATGCACTAAAGAGTCGGTGTGTACACAGGGTGAGATGCAATGTTCTGCCGCAGGAAATGCTTTGATGACATGTGTGACCAATGACGATGGCGAGGAGGATTGGAATATCGAAAATTGTCCGGACGGACAGGTTTGCAGTGATGGGCAGTGCCGGGTAAATTGTGCAAACACCTGCTCCGAAGGCGTCAGACAATGCTCAGCCAATGGCATTCCTCAGGTCTGCAAAACGCAGGAAAATGGCTGTCTGGAATGGGGGAATGAAACGGCGTGTCCGGAAGCATATCATTGCATCGAAGGTACATGTCAGCCAAATTGCACAAAAGACTGCGATCCCTGGTCCATCGTCATTCTGCCGGATACTCAGTCCTATCTGCGCGACAAACCCGAAGATGATACGAGCAATACGTATTATCAGCAGACCAAATGGATTAAAGAACACAAAGATACGGAACTCATTCCCAACTTAAAAATGGTCGTCCACATGGGGGATGTGACGGAAAGTAATAAAGCTGTTGAATGGAAAAATGCCGTCAAAGCACATAAAGTTCTTCAGGATGCAGGCATTCCATTTACAGTCATTACCGGAAATCACGACTATTGCGGTTCCACGAGCTCTAAAAATTCAGGTGAACGCTGGCTCACCAAGCTTCCTACTTATTTTCCTGAATCGTGTTCGAGTGCTCAAAACTGTATCAGCTTAAAGGATTTACCCGGTTTTGGCGGCGTTTTTAATGGCGTTAACTCCTATTTTAATTTCACAGCCGCAGGTCAGGATTATTTGGTGGTTAATCTTGAATATGGACCACGCCAGGAAACGATGTGCTGGGCTAACAAATTACTTCAGAAACCGGACAATCTGAATAAAAAAGTCATCTTCACGACCCATGCATATCTCACACATAACGCCGAGTTTGACGAAAATCTGGATAACGTTCTCGATTACGGTGCTGGCGGTCGTGAGATATGGAATGGCCTGGTGTCACGCCATTCCAACGTCATCATGATATTGAATGGGCATGTGGGGGACAGTGAACGCAAAGAATCCAAAGGAAATAATCAGAATACCGTTGTACAGATTCTAACGGACTACCAGTTCGAAGTGCCATGCCATAGCGATGTGCAGTCTTTGGCTGATTGTAAGTCCAACTGTGCCTGGGTCGGAGATGCCGGCAATGGATGGCTCAGAATCATGACGTTTGATCCCAAAACAAACAATGTCAAAGTCAAGACGCTGTCTATTCACGATGGGGATAAAGAACATTTTTCAAATGAAGGAAAGGCTCAGTTCTTCTGCTCTGAAATCACGGGAAACAACAGTTATCCGGCCGATCCCAATGACAAAGACCATAATTACGAATTTACATTCGATTTTACAACGCCGATGCACAATGTTTATGATGACGGCGGGTATTATGGTTTTGTCAACCGCACCATCAATTATCATGGGGATGGCGACCAGATTCATCCGAGTGTTGCAGCAGCTCCAGATGGGCATTTTGTTGTCGTCTGGGAAGACAATTCAAAATCAGACGACGGAAATCAGTATCAGAGCGATACGCCGGCTTACGACATTTATGGCCGAATCATGACGCCTGGCGGATGCGAGCTGGACAACAATCCGGAAATCCTCATCAGCACCAACACCAATGGCCATCAATCTGAACCGGATGTCGCGATGGATAAGGACGGAAACTTTGTCGTCGTCTGGACGGATGACTGCGACGGAAACGGTTCCACTCAAGTTCTGATGCGTGGATTTAATGCCGATGGAACCGAAAGATTTGCAACACAAAACGTGAATCAGGTCGATACTGGCGATCAATATCAGCCGCACATCGCCATGGCTTCAGACGGACAATTCGCTGTTTCGTGGACCGATACTCGCCTGGGCGCTCAAAAGCCTCAAATCTGGGTTCGCGGATATAAAGCAGACGGCTCGCAGAACTTCGCCGAACGAAAGCTCATCGAGTCGACAACTGGCACTCAGGTTCATTCCGACATTTTCATGGATGATGCACACAATTTCGTCGTCGCATGGGAAGATGACAGTGATGGAAATACTCTCACTGAATCCATGATGATCCTGTTCAATCCGGATGGTACCCCCAAAACAGGTCTGACTAAAATTAATTCAAATCCGGATGGCAATCAAAATGCCCCCTCGATCAGCGGAAAATCGGATGGCTCTTCATTTTTTGTGACATGGACGGATATTAAAGCATCGGATGTCCACAAAATTATGATTGCCAAATTCGACGGCAACGGCAAAAAACTGCTGACGGATTCCGAGGTTTCACAAGCCAGTGTTCAGAATGATGATTCTCATGTCTGCATGACTTCTTCAGGAGATGCCATGATTACGTGGTATAATCCGTCAACCCGAAATATCATTTATCGAAAATACGTCGAAGGTAAGTTTTCGGGTGAGTCAATCGCAAATATGCCGGATAACCCCAAATACGCAGACGGCATTTCTCATCATCCGACCCTTGCCTGTATTCCCGGAACCAACTTTGCCATCGTGACATATTCGGATGACGCGGATAACAATACATATCACGAAATTTTCGGCGTCGGATTGAAGATTAAATAATTATATTATTTATATATTTGAATGGCGCGGGCTATCGGCTACGCCGATACGCCCTGCGGCTTCGCCTATTCGCTTCGCGAATACGGCTTCGCTTTTATACACAGAGTTGAATGGACTGCGCTTTGTCATTTTTCATGTCTTAAATTTAGCGCGCGTGGCGTATTATCCGGAATAAAGTCTTCGCGTAAAACAGCAACAAAGGACAATAGCCACGCGCCAGAGCGGCGTATGCGCGAAGCACATAGCCGCGAAAACCGGCCGCAGCGGCCTGCCGCAAGGCGGTTAAAAATGGCATAAAATTGGCATGATAAAACGCCCGTTTTTGCCGTGCTCCAAAGCATTATGGTATTCCTGCTTGCGTGTATATTTCGCAGATTCGCATTTGTGAAGGGAGGTAATATGTTGAAACTCAGAAAGATGATGATTTGCCTGCTCTCCATGTGCTGCATTTCCGGCTTCTATGCCTGCAGTTCCGACGATAATCATAACGATACGAATAATCATCAGAATATTCAGGATCCGAACAAGGAAGACCCGAACAAAGAAGACCCGAACAAGGAAGACCCGAACAGGGAAGACCCGAACAAAGAAGACCCGAACAAGGAAGACCCAAATCAGGAGGAAGACCCGAACAAGGAAGACCCGAACAAGGAAGATCCAAACAAGGAAGACCCAAATCAGGAGGAAGACATGTGTCCGGAAGATGACGCAAAAACTTCACCTGGAATCTGTGGTTGTGGTGTGGCGGATTCGCCTGAAAACACGGCACTGAATCATAAGGGGGTTCCAAACTGTCTCTATTCGAACAGTGCAACCGGAACTGTGACCATCAGTATTCCGTCGTCGTATCTGGTGTCAGAAATGGCTGATACGGAGACATTTACAGTTGTTTTGGATGCAAAACCGACGCACGATGTGATGATTCCGGTGTTGACTGATGATCCGACAGAGGCTGTGGCAGCACCGGAAATGCTTGTGTTTACGCCGGAAAATTGGAATGTGCCGCAGTCGATCGTCGTCACAGGCGTTGATGATGATGAGGTCGACTATGATGTGCGGTTCAATCTCATGATGGGGCCGATGATCAGCGAAGATGATGTTTATAATGAAAGCCTGATTGAGCCGATTGGCATGCTGAACATGGATGATGAAGATGGCATCAATGAGTATATTTTAAATCAGACCCATGTGACGGTGTATGAAGGCGGCATGTCGAATTCGCTGACGCTGCGTCTTGGAAATTCGATTACTGGCTATTCCGAGGGCGTGTCTCATGGCCGTGTCAAGGTTTATCCGAAATCGTCGGATCCTTCGCTGTTCACGGTGACGCCGGAAGTGCTGGTCTTTGAAAACAGCATGTACGAGGATAGTGAAACAGCCATCTCATATCCGCATGTGATCGAGGTTCATGCGGCAGCGCCGGATGGCATTATGGACAGCGGCAAGAAAGGGAAAATCACGTTCACCGTTGAAAGCAATGAACATGATGAATGGGCGGGATGTGAGATAGAACACCACTGTTATAAGGATTTTACACCGGATGACGTCGAAGTCACCGTGCTGAATGCGGACAAGCCTGTTGAAGCGGACGTGACGATCCGCATTATGAGTGCGAATGTTACGAGCGGTGACGGTCAGCGTTATCAGAACGAGGGCGTGCGCCTTATTCAGGCTGTAAAGCCGGATATCGCTCTGCTTCAGGAATTTCGGTATTCCTATCAATTTGACGACAGTCTCGATTCCCTCGTGGTAAGGGCTTTTGGTCCGGAATATGTCTATTATGTTGGAGAAGGATCGCTGAATAACGGCATCGTCTCGAAATATCCTATTCTTTCAGCCGGTTCCTGGGATTCAAACCGTGTTGATGACCGCACATGGGACTGGGCGGTCATCGACATTCCCGGAGATCGCGATTTGTTCGTCGTGAGCGTCCATCTTTACACGAAGGATAATGAGGCGGAAATGCCGGTTTTGTTGAACAAAATTATGAATAAGGTGAACTCGGACAATAAAAATTACTACGTGATGCTCGGCGGGGATTTCAATCAGCGTTATAACAACATTGTGTCATCCTATCTGGGGTCCTTCTTTAAAGTTGGGACGTCAAACAGTGAATTTCCGAGGGATCAGAATGGTAATATCAAGACGTATGCGACTCGCAAGGGGCAGATCGATTATCTGCTCTGCAGCCCTGACTTCTGCGAGATGGAAATTCCGACGATGTTTGCAGGAGTCGGTTATACACACGGTCATGTGCTCGATTCGCGTGTTTATGCGAATTATGGGACGCTGGACAGAATTCCGCCGGTACAGGCTGGCGATTCAGATGCCCTTTTGATGCAGCACATGCCTATTTTCCGCGATTTCAAAGTCACGACCATCGTGAATGCGGAATGAGCTAGCGCGCTGAATACAGCTGATTTTGGGGCATTGCTATGGCCTTTGGCCATACGCAATGCGATTGGGCGGCCTATGCAGGAACTGCATACGGCCGCCCTGCTTTTTTTGGGAAAATCAGTTTGCCGGGGATTTTTGAAGTGCGTCATCACAACGCCGTTTGAAGCCTGAATTTAAATATGGCAAGCGGCTGAAAACCGCAAATTTGGATAACCGGGTCCGTCGAAGCCGCAGGCAAGACGGGCTCGGTTAACTGCATCCCCCCCTTCTTTGCTCGCGCGCCATAGGCGCGCGATGGCCGTAATTGCGTTTAACTTGTGATAAACAAATAGTAAAACGACGTGAATCGCGTTATAATTAGGGAAAGTGCTTTGTGCACTGCTATTCTCTGTGCATTGCTATTCTCAATGAAAGGACTGAAAAATGACAAATTGTGTTAATTGTATCAAATTGTATCCGGGGGGGGCAGAATGAATTGCAAAAACTTACAGATGAAAAGGGTCATGCGTATCCTCATGGTCCTGGCCTGCCTGCTGATACCATCGATTTGTTTTGCTGACTGCGAAAATCTGGCTTCGAACGAAGCCTGGATGACGGGCATTGAGACGCTGAAAAAACAAAATGAGGCAAAACAGTTTAATGAGGCAATTGAAACGAGCAAAGCACTGTTTGCCATTTGTCAGGATTCTCCTGCGCTGCTGTATTATACCGGCATCGCCCTCCGGGGAACCGGCGACAACGATCGCGCGACGATATATTTCCAGAAAGCAAGCGAAGCAACTTCCAAAATGACCGTCGAGCCCGGCATTGGCCGACTTATCTGGTATGCTCGCTATGAAGCCGAAAATCCCGAAAGGACCCAGGATTCATTCGACAAACTGACCGCAGAACTCAATGACCAGAAGACTTTGAATCAGGAACTAGTCAATTTAAATCAGGAACTGGTCAACCAGCAGTCCACCAAAGCACTGGAAAATTCCTATCAGGACATGATTGCACTCGATCGCTATAAAGCCGTGATGTGGAGCGGCGTGGGGATCGGTGCGGCTGGTGTGGTGCTACTTATCACGGGCGGTGTTTTAGTCAACCAGGATGATAAAACTAATACTAAAGAGGCTGCTATTGACTCTAATATTACATTAAAGGGTGAATATGTTGGTGGCTTGGTAAGCCTTGGTGTTGGAGCTGGATTGACTGTCGTTGGCGCGTTAATGGCAGGTTTAGGTGGCTATTGGTATTCACAGGAAAATGCATTGGGTCATTCCAATACGTCAGTTTCTGTTCATGTTAGTCCCATAAATAGTGGAATTAACGTTACTTTTTAATTTGTAACTTTTCACTCCATATAAGATTATGGAAAGGAATATACCATGTCGAATAAAAGTGGTTTGGTTCTGGCAATTTCTGGTCTTTTAACTCTGTATTTAACTGGTTGCGATGTAGATATTGGTGTTAAAAAATTAAGTGAATGCAATGAAGGTGCGCTGAAGTGTGCTGAAATTACTAAAGATGGAACTAGCTATAATGCAATTGTTGTTTGTAAAAATGGTTTATGGACAAAAGATGGTGATAAAGAAACCGTGAAATGCGATGACAAATGCTATGCAAACGGAACTGAGCCGTATTGTGCGGTATGTAAGGATGGACAGAAAAAGTGCACAGGTGTTAAGAATTATCAAGTCTGTCAGAATGGAAAGTACACGGATTTTGAATATTCCTGTACATTTAGCTGCGCAGTGACTGATGATGGAGCTGTTTGTACGGAATGTGAAGTGGGCTCAGAAGAAGAATATTGTAATCCTAGTAATAATAAACATTGGGTATGTAATGGAGATGGTAAATATGAATCAATTGATGCAAAAGAAGGTGTGCCATGTGAATCATGTAATGCAAGTGTTGGCTGTGTTTTAGATCCGGAATCGAAAAGCGGTATGACATGTAATGGTCCTACCGGCATAATGGAAGCATGTAAAAATAATTATAGTTGTAAAAGTGATGGCGGCTGTGGTGATTGCAGCAATGGAGATTCGAAATGCGATAAAGATGCAAAATATAGTTGTGAAGAAGGTAAATGGGTAAAAATAGAAGATTGCTTAGATATGGATAATCATATTGTTGGCTGTCTTGAAGGTGGTAATGAATGTAGAAATTGCAAAGAAGGGGCTACTTCGTGCAAGACTGATGGTGATAACAATTCCAAAACATGGATTTGTCAGTCTAATAATTGGATAGAAAAAGAATCATGTGAAGATGGGTGTAATTCGGATGGATTAGGATGCAGGAAAAAATGCGATTCATCAGATGAGTGTGCTGATGGTCGTGAGTGTAAAGGTGGATGGTGTGTTGAAAAATATGTTACTGAACCAGAATGTAGTAATGATAAGCCATGCGCAGATACAAATAAAGAATGCAGTACAGATGGGAAATGTGTTGAAAAGAAAGAACAATGTGAAAAAGAAGGTGAAAGCAAATGTGATGGTGATATATTGATGAAATGCGAAAAGGATGGTGGAAATTGGTTAAAAACAACTTGCGGCACCAATGAAAAGTGCAGTATTGATTCTGAGGGTAATGGGAATTGTATATTTGATTGCAATAAATGCCAATTCGGATGCAAATTAAATAAAGAAGAATGTGCTGATTGTGAGGATGATGATCAGGTTTGTGTGAATGAATCGAATATAGGTAAGTTGAAAACATGTATAGGCGGTGAATTTAAAGAGGATAAATGCAGTAATGATGCTCCTTGTAAAGATGAAGAATCGTGTGCAGAATGTAAACCAGGTACTAAATTGTGCGCTGATAAACTATATAAATATTGTAATGATGCAGGTGAATGGGTGAATGAAAATTGTGGTGAAGGCAAAAAATGTCAAGGCAATGAGTGTGTGGTGGATCCTTGTGCAAAATGTGAGTTTGGATGCATACTAGGTCAGAATGTATGTGCAGATTGTCACGAAAATGATATAACATGTGATGAGAATGGTAATGTTGTGTTTTGTAATAATGGTGTGAGTAATGAAAGAAATAACAACCAGGCATGTAAAGATGGTACAGGGTATCGTTGTAATGATGGTGTGGTTGAAGAAGTTGGTCAATTCTGGTGTACTGGTGAAAATGCTTATAAATGCGATCATTCCTCAGTAAAAACTGCTGAATCCTATGGTTGTAATGGTGGATTCTTTTCTCATTGTGTTGCTGGTGAAAGGAAAACTGAAAATAAAGCATTTGGTTGTGTAGATGGTAATATTTATCAATGTGGTGATTCAAAGCCTACAGGAAATACTGCGAAATGTGATAATGGTATTTTTTATCGTTGTGAACAGAATGAATTAAAAGAAAGTGGAAATAGCGGTTGTAATGGCAATCGGGCAACTACATGTTCTATTAGTGGAAATATAACAATGGAATATGGATGTGATTCGCAGGGCATTTTTAGTTGTGTTAATGGAGAAAAGAAAAATACTGATAAGACTTTCTGGAAAGACGGCATTGATTTCTATAAATGTAATGATTCTGGGGAGTATCAACATATAAATTCAAATTGTCCAGACGGTGTAAATGAGGAAACAGGTGAATGTGTTATTAAGTCAGATAAATGTACAAATGAAATATTAAATGGGTATTGTGAGGGGAATACTTATGTAAAGTGTCCTTCTGGTGAATCTATAGAATGTCCATATAAATGTAATGATGATGTAGGTTGTATTGTACCTGAAGAGGGATCAGATTGTAGTGATTTCATTGGAAGTCAATATTATTCAGGAGGACATTCATCTAATATGTTCATTTGCGTAGAAAAAAAACAGTGGAGCTGCGTGGAAGATCCTTCATCAGCTACAAAGATTTGGGAATTAGATAATTGTTGTTCAGAATGTAGCAATAATGATTGTACGAGAGAATCTGGATTGAAAAGTTATTGTGACAATTTTGATCATATTGTTTATTGTAATGGTAAGTGGCTTAGTTGGATAGACGCTTGTTCCAACGACAATTGCTCTATGGTCACTGACGACTCAGCGGGGTGTTCATATATGAGTAACTAACCTCTTCTAACATTGTTTCTTTCACTTCCCCCTCGATTTATCATCTTGGGGGGCATCCCATTTTTCCTCGCCTAATCCGGTCAAATCCATTAATGTGAAGATTTGGAACGGACCGGATTTTCCGGGTCAGGCGAGGACGAGATGAAAACGCGCAAATTACCGCTGGGAATACAGAGTTTTGAGGAAATTCGTAAACGGGGATGCGTTTATATCGATAAGACGGCGTTCATTTATCGATTGGCAGAAGGCGTGAAATACTGTTTTCTGTCGCGTCCGCGGCGGTTTGGCAAGTCGCTTCTGGTGTCGACCTTTAAGGCGTATTTTGAGGGCCGGAAGGCGTTGTTTGATGGTTTGGCCATATCGTCGATGGAGAATGATTGGTGTGAATATCCTGTCATTCACATCGATTTTGCGGGGGCAAAGTATGCGGATGGGCCCGTCGATGTGTATGAGCTGGTAAATCGACAGCTTTCTGTTTTGGAAAATCAATATGGTGCAACCCCGGATGGGAAAATACTCAGTACACGCCTTGCAAATTTGATCACGGCTTCGGTGCAGAAAACTGGGCGCAAGGCGGTTGTGCTGATTGACGAATATGACGCGCCATTGCTTGACACAATGCATGATCCCCAATTATTTGCCAAAACCCGAGAGGTGATGCGCGATTTTTACAGTCCGCTCAAAGAAAGTGACTTTAATCTTCAGTTCGTTTTTTTAACGGGTATCACAAAATTCAGCCAGCTCAGTATTTTCAGCGAGTTTAATAATCTTAAAAATATCAGCATGGATCCGCGTTATGGTGCGATCTGCGGCATCAGCCGGGATGAGATGATCGTTGGGCTTAAACCGGAGATCGAAGCAATGGCTGAACAAAATCACTGGTCTTTCGATGAAACAGTTGCCAGGCTGACCAAGAAATATGATGGTTATCATTTTTCAGAAAATTCGTCGGATATTTTTAATCCTTTCAGTTTATTGAACAGTCTGGATGAATGTAAATTGGGCGATTACTGGTTTTCTTCGGGAACGCCGACATTTCTGGCTCAACAGATCAGCTTGCATCCGCAAATTAATGCAGACGAACTCGATATGGGATTCTGGGCATCTTCGAGTCGATTCGATATCCCTTCCGAAAAAGAGTCTGATATCGTTCCGATCCTCTATCAAGCCGGGTATCTGACGATTAAAGGATATGATCCGGACTGCAATTTATATTTGCTCAGCTATCCGAATGAAGAAGTGCGCGTGGGGTTTTCGCAGTGTCTTTTGCCCTATTACGGCAAGGAAACGAACGGCGAAAACGAGACATTTGCAGTTGCATTTACCCGGTGTCTCAAGGTTCACGATATCGATGGAGCACTTAAACTGGCCCGGGCCTTTATCAGCGAAATTCCTTATACAGCTACTCGCCAGGATGAAGCGTATTACAGGACGTTGTTGTTGCTGCTGTGCCGATTTGTGACGCCATTTTTTGTCCGGGCCGAGCAGGCAAGTGCTGCCGGACGAGCGGATCTGCTTATTGAGACAAAAGATGCAGTGTTTTGCTTCGAGTTTAAAATAGTTTCATCCGCGAAAAAAGCGGTTCAGCAAATTGA
>JAZRWV010000211.1:0-6139 GCA_045599925.1 Myxococcota bacterium | reverse complement strand
TCCAAGAAGGCCAAACAGCATCGGAAGAATGGGTGCTGAAGTCGGAACTTTGGGCATTGCGGAGCAGTTATCCATTGTCTTTGTGATGACGTTGTGAATGCATTCCGGGTCATTTTGGTCGATAAGGCCATTTCCGTTGTCATCAATGCCATTGTCACAGATTTCGCTCTTTCTGCAATTTAATGCGTTCACACAGTCGGGATCGCTGCAGTCGGCAAGGAAATCGCCATCATCATCCAGATTGTTGTTACAAATTTCACCGCCAGTGCTTGCTGCGCAGGCTGCAAAAGATGCGCAATCCGGATCGAGGCAGTCGATGAGCTGATCGCCATCATTGTCGATACTGTCATTGCAAATCTCAGTGACAACGGGTCTGTTGCCTTCTGAAGCATTTCCATTACAAACGCTAAAGCAGGTCGGATCTTCGCAGTCTTTCAGGCCATTGTTATCATCATCGAGACCGTTTCCACAGATTTCGACTTTTCCGATACAGGACGAATCTTTTTTGCAGTCTGGATCATTGCAGTCGGCGAGTCCGTCTTCATCGTCATCGAGGCCATTTCCGCAGATTTCGACTTTATGAGCGCATTCAGCGGCAGACAGACAGGCTGGATCGTTGCAATCCATCAAACCATTAAAATCGTCATCAAATTGATTGGAACAATTTTCAACTGAAATGACAACCGATTCGACACAGGCTGCATCAAGACGGCAGTCGTAATCTTTGCAATCGGCATAACCATCGCCATCATCATCGATGCCGTTTGTGCAGTTCTCCGGGACAACCGGTTCGGGAACGAAACATGCCGAATCGTACTTGCAATCAATATCTAAGCAATCAGAGAAGCCATCCTTATCGTTATCAATGCCGTCGTTACAGATTTCAGCACTCACAAGGCAAACGGAATTTGAAGCACAATCGGAATCGAAGCAATCGATGAAACCATCGCCATCATTATCATAACCGTCATCACAGACTTCAGCGACCGGTGTTGGATTCAGACATACGGCATCATACATGCAATCCATATCGAAACAATCGATAAAGCCATCTTTGTCGTTATCTATACCGTCATCGCAGATTTCAGCGGCAGGCGGTTCTGGAGTCAGACAAACAGCATCATACATGCAGTCCATATCATTACAGTCAACGAGTGTGTCGCCGTCGTCATCGACGTGATTATTGCAAATTTCCGTGATGATGTCGGGATTGGATGTGCAGGCAAGTGCATTTGCACAATATCCGTCGTCACAATCGATCAGGCCATCGCCATCGTTGTCGAGGCCATCGGTGCAATTCTCTGTGCATGCAGGATCCAGTGTGCAATCGGGATCTTTACAATCGAGCAGACCATCCTGATCATTGTCTATGCCGTCGTTACAGATTTCTTTAGTCGGCTTGAGTTTGCAGGCTGAATAGTTGACTGTGCAGCCCGAAGAACAGGAAACACTGCCGGAAGCATATTTTGAAGAATCCCAGGCGACACAGGTCGTTTTATTATTTGCGAAGACTTTGCCGTCACATTCTTCGGAGTTATTGACGATTCCATCACCACAGCGAGGTTTGCAGGCATCATCGGTTGTACAATCCGGATCTTTGCAGTCAACCAGACCATCTTTGTCATTATCTTTGCCATCTGTACAAATTTCGACGGCAACGCCAGCACATGATGCATGGAAACTGCAATCGGTATCGGCACAGTCAGCTTTGCCATCGCCATCGTTGTCCTTGCCATCCGTGCAGTTTTCATACTTCAGGTCGGTAAATACAGCCGGTGCTTTTGTTTTAAGCCAGTCATAAAAATCCGGAACAGACGTGCTGACACCATAAATGTCACATGTTTCATCGCCATAAGATGTGACGCCCAAAACGTATTCCTTGCCGTTTCTGGTAATGAATGCAGGACCGCCAGAGTCACCGGAGCAAGGCCCGCCGACTTCCTGTTCATAAAATATGGTTCCGTAATCGGTGTAAATTTCCTCTGTGGTTGTATAGCCGCCCCACCATCCACCGCCATAACTCAATTCGTATTTTCCCATATAGCAGCCAGAGGTCGAGTCTTTCGGTGTATTAAAGGCACCACAATAACCTTTAATATTCATGCTCATCTTAAGTTTTGTGCCGTAAGTGCCTCTTTCTGTCTGACCAAAACCGGAAAAAACAGTCGGCGAGCCGGTTTTGTTAATTTCAGCCTGGGTTACAGCATATTCAGGTGGAAGCGGCAGAATAGGTTCTGCTACAGAAGAAGGAACGGATTTCGCGAGCTTGAGAAGTGCAATATCATTATAACATGAACCGTCTGACTTTTCTGTGTACTTCTCGTGCTTATAAATCGTTGCGACGGAATACGATTTTTGAAGTGCAGCCGATTCAGTATTGCCAATACCAACGACAAATGACTTCTTCTCTGACGATGTCAACCCATCCACACAGTGGCCAGCAGTTAAAACATAATCAGGATGAATCAATGTTCCCGAACAGAAAAAGCTGTTATTTGTGGCAAGCATGACAACAGCATTATGAGCTTTGGCTGTATCGCTTGTACCATACATGATGGTATTTTTTGTTGTCGCAAATTCCCCGTTGCTTTCAGGATCACTTGAACAACCAGCCATAAGTGCCATCATTGTGGCCCAATACAATATTTTATTCTTCATAATATCTCCACGTTTTTGGGATTTTTCATGACATTTCAACGACTTTTCTCTGTTCGTAAAAAATGCAGACAACAGTGTAGGTATTCCTCCCTCTTTTTGTCAACTGACCAATTGTATTATTATTGTTGCAAAGGTTAAAGCTCAGCCAAGGTAAATCTATACTCAGCATAAATGCAGGCATAACCTAGATTTTTACCGGAATGGGGGGCCGAGAAGGCAGGCGCCCTGTGGGCGGTTAGCTTTGCAGAGCCCAGTGAACAAATGAAATGTTACCTTAAATTCCTCCTCGCCATAATGGAGAGGAGGAACGTCACGAAGTGACAAGGAGGTGAGGCGGCTCGGGAAACGAAGCGAATTTCATATTGCGAACTGAGTCCCCGGGGAAGAGCCCCGGCTGAGAGCCCCGGCTGAGCTATAACCAAAAAATGCACTTTTTTTTAATCTGTCTATTGATTTCTTAAAAATCACTGCTATATGTCGCAGGTTTGCGCACACAAACGGTGTTTGCAGGTGCATTTTTCAACTTAAAAAAAGGATTTATCATATGAAAAAATTTGGTTTTGCTCTGATGGCTATTCTTCTGAGTGCTGGTTTTGTGACAGCTTGCGGTGGCGATAACGATGATGACGATACTTGCAACGCAGAAGAAGTAAAAGCTTCTTGTACTGCCGAGCAGCAGTTCAACGAAGAAAAATGTGAATGCGAAGCTAAAGCTGCTTGCGATAAAGAAGCCGAAGCAGCCAAATGCACAGCTGAACAGCAGTTCAACGAAGAAAAATGCGAATGCGAAGCCAAACAGAGTGGCGCCAAATGTGGCGAGTCTGAATGCCAGGCCGACGAATATTGCGTTGACAGCGCATGCGTAAAACTCGGCGATGCATGTTCCGAGAAAAAATCCGTTTGTCTTGAGAACGTCCTCATCAGCTGCGCCGTGGATGCCATGGCTGAACAGGAAGGCGATGTCCTGACCGAAAGCCTCACCTGGCAGAAACAGGAATGTGGCGAAAAACTTTGCGCAACCGCAAGTGAAGTCACCGCATGCTATGAAAAATGTGAAGCCAACAGCGAAGACAAATATCTGTGCGATCCCAACTCCGGCGAAGATGGCGACAGCCTGAAATCAAGCATTTCCTATAAATGCACACAGATCGGTGATGATTATCTCTATGTTCAGGATAAAGTCGAAGAATGCCAGAACAACACGACCTGCGACACCTCCACCGGTAAATGCGAAGAACATGTCGTAGTCGAAAAGAAAGCTGACGGCGAAGCATGCAAAGATAATAGCGAATGCAGCTCTGGCTATTGCAAAGTCGGAGAGCCCAATAAAAACACCTGCGCACAAAAGAGCGTCGTCGGCGAGCAGTGCTACAATGACGAAGACTGCATTTCCAATAGCTGCGACAAAACTGAGGACATGAGATCCGGCAAATGCCTGAAAGGCCTGATGAATGGCAAAGCCTGCGAAAACGGCAGCCAGTGCGAATCCCAATACTGCGACAGCGAATCCCATGTTTGCGCTGAAAATCCTGAACTCGTTTCAAAAGTCGAATGCACAAGCGCTTCTGATTGCAACAAAAATAACGGCGAAGTCTGCACATCTGATTTCAAGTGCTCAACTTCGGATCAGCCCGGTATCGGTGACAAATGTAGCAACGGCATTTGTGGAAACGGCCTCAAATGCGTCGAAGAAAAATGCGTCCTCGAAGCCATGGCTGATAATGGCAAAGAATGCACAGAAATTTCGGCCAAATGCGATGGTGAAGTCCTCGTCGTTTGCAGTTATGGCGAATCGATGGGCTCATCAAAGACCATTAAGACCACTCTTTGCCCGAATCAAAAAAATGCTGCAAAAGAACGTAAAACCTGTGCAGAAGATGGCAATGGCAATGCAGCCTGTCTTGCTCCTTGTGCAAAAGCTGGTGACAAATCACAGGAATGCGATCCCGAAACAGACGTCGAAGGCGCAGCTCAAAACTATATTCCTCTGACTTGTACTCAGTGGGGCGACAAGCTCGTCAATGTCGAAGGTAAATCCACAGCTTGTAGTGGTATGCAAACTTGCGACTATTCAACAAACGTGTGCGGTTTCTAATCCAACACAATTGTTCCTGTCAGCAGACCTGTGACTATGCCACCTATGGTGACAGGTAAAAACAGACCAGAACAAAAATATTTCAACTATTGTATCTTACCTGCATTCGTTATAGAGCGATTCCGCATCAGGACGGTATGTTTGCCACCTGAACCGAATGCAGGTTATTTTGAGCCAGCTTCCATTGCTGGCTTTTTATTTATTGAGGATATCTATGAATCGTTCGCGTATTCTTCGACATATTGCATTGAGTGCGCTATTACTTTCAGCCTGTAACTCCAGCGATGATCCGCAGGAACTCGCCACTTGCTCCGCATCAGAGCCTTGTGTCGATATGGATACCGTTTGCGTGAATCACTATTGTGTTCCCAAATGTACCGAAAATACCTGTTTGAATGGACAAATTTGCGGACCCGAAGGCATTTGCATTGCCAATACACCTGTTGAACCAGCAGAATGTTCCGATACAAATCCATGCACAACCGGCGAATGTGTCGAAGGCAAATGCACAGAACCTCAGGAAACATCTGATTGTTCCGATACAAATCCATGTGATGGCGATAAAATTTGTGAATCCGGAAATTGCGTCGAATGCTCAGAAAATAAAGCTTGTTCAGTGGGTAAATTGTGCAAATCCGGTGTTTGCATCATCGACCCCAACTACAATTCCGGAACCTGCACAACGCCAGAAGACTGCAATGACAACAATTTAACCTGCAAAGACGGCAAATGCATTGCCAAATGCAAATCTTCTGAAGAATGCAATGCAACAAATGTCGTTTGTGACCTGGATGGACTTTGCGTCGCAGCCTGTAATTCTGGATTATGCAAGGATGGTTACGTCTGCGAAGGAAGAGTGCGCATTTGTGTTCCCGGCGAATGTTCATGGTATGACGATTGTCAATCCGGATTCGTCTGCAATCTCGAAAATCACAAATGCCTTCAACGATGTTCCGCAGGAAGCTGTGAAACCGGTAAAGTCTGTGATGACGAAGGATTCTGTGTCGAAGGTGAATGCTCCAAAATCGACAGAACCTGCGCCGATACAAACAAAGTTTGTGATGTTCAGAATATGAAATGCATCGGCAAATGTTCAAATAATAATGACTGCGAAACCGGAAAACTCTGTGACACAACCGGATTATGTGTTTCTCCATGCGTGGCAGGTTCATGCGAAGCCGGTTTTTCATGCATGCCAAACGGACTTTGTATCGAAGCTGAATGCTCTGTCATTGATCAATGCAGTATCAGCTATAAAGTTTGCGTCGATAACCACTGTATCGACAAATGCAAATCCAATAAGGACTGCGAAAACAACCAGATTTGCGACAGCATTTCCAAAATCTGTCACGACCGCTGCACCGCAACATCCTGCGGAACGGGCCA
>JAZRWV010000210.1:0-6116 GCA_045599925.1 Myxococcota bacterium | reverse complement strand
CGCAAACATTTCGCGTGAATCGCATGTTCTGCAATAATAGGCTTCGAGCATTCTGGCTGTAACAGTCTTGCCGAAACGACGCGATCGACTGACACATACATAGCGATCGTCCGTGTTGATCCAGCGATTCAGATGCCTGATTATTTCTGTTTTATCGACGTAAATCTGGGAATTGAGCGAGATTTGAAAGCTGTCATTGCCGCTGTTGAGAAAAAGACTCATGCACTTACCCTCCATAGACGAAGATGCCTGAAACATCATCTTCTGCTTTTTAGCATGAATTCAGGGAAATGGCGAGTTCGCTGAAAAACATGTCATGCCTCATCCATGCGGCTCAATGGGGCAATATGCAATACGGACGCAACATTTTTTGTGGCGCGTTGTATGGCATCCGGCCGACGCGCATCACGATACATGTGGGGGACACAGAGATATAAAAGACACTTTTATTAAAATGTCACACCAGTCAACCTCTGAATGTCATCTTTTTTCCAAAATTCATTTTCCCAATAAAAATAAACATTTTTTCGCTTTTTAAAAATTCTGAATGGTTCCAATGTATTGTCATAAATATGAACAATCTCAGCTATTTCAACAACCTGCGGTAATAGCTGCAAAGCTTTAAAATATCTACTTCTTACTTTATCCACTTACCGCTTCCATTGGGCCCGGCCAAAACAAGGATCTCAGGCTTTTTTGATGTATTTTCTGGAACCATCGGGATACTCTAGGTATGCACAGCGAGTCTGAACATCATATCCGGCAATTGGAACACCTTTGATACGCTTGATTTCATTATCAATTCTGACGGATTCGCGAAACCTGTATGTCAACTCATCGTCAGACAATCCGGCAATCGTGTCTTCTTCTTCAAATTCGTTATTGAACATATTTTCCATCAAAACATGCACTTTTTCTATCATTTTTCTAATTCATCTTCATCATTGCATTCAACCTCAGCTCCATCCTATGAGCTGCCATCATTTATCGGATGAAGTTTTGTGCCCATTGCAGCATCATGAACGCACAGATCATCGCTTTTGAGGACGATATGGAGCATCTCTACTGCGGCCACAACCGCCGATGTGCCCAAAATCATAAAAGCTCCCCTAATAAGGGGAGCCGGCAGCGAAGCAGCATGAGGAGGAACCAATTTACCGACTGGCCAACGGCCAACCGCAAGAAAAATCATCATACCGCGAATTAATACAACATCAATAAAGATGAAATAGTTTGTGACTCACACATTTATTGCGGACATTCAGGATAATTCACTGCCACAGATTCACCACAACTCATGCCGGCACTAATATCATCTGAACCAGAATAAGAACAATCCTTATATACACCATTATCACATTTTTTATATCTCAATCTCCCAGCATCCATAGCTTTTATCTTGCAAACAGTCCCATTTAAGCAATCTCCACAGGCAGATCCAGACGAGTTACATGAAACCTCATTGTCAGAATCATCTGAGCTAGACAATGTGCACAATTCTTTATTATCCCAGCTACCAGTTTTACAAATATATTTATATCCAACATTACCATCATTTTCACATTTTATATCATTATTTTTACACACACCACAATAAGCTCCACCAGGCTCACCAATGCAACTTTCTTCAGAAGCACATGGTATATTTTGCAATCTTCCCTCAACACACTTAGTTATCACCACTCTAGTCTCGCACTTGGGTTCCATACCAGTGCAATTATAGATAGGTTTCTCTTCACAAAATTTATTATTAGCATTACATCCATATTCACATTTATTTAAATTACCCCATTGACCATTGACACAAGTATACTCTACATCTTCCGCATTATAAGATACACATTTTGTATCATCATTTTTACAGCCACCACACTTATTACCATCACAAGAGACATTATTACATTTCGCTCCATTATCCCAATGACCATTGACACAAATATATTCATAATCATTGGAACCTTTAGTTATACATTTATTAGCACCATCCACACAATTGTTACAATTAGACTTCCAATGACCATTGCAACAAATCATTGGACCATTTTCATCCCCCTCATCGCACTCAATACAATTTCCAGCGTCACAAGCATTACACTTAAATAGCTCATCACCGGGTTTACAAAAATAATGTATAGATTCATCTGTAATGCAACTATCTTTTTCACTTAAATTTTCCCACTTACCTTCAACACATTTTTGAACTATAGCATCTGCACATTTTATTTCACCTTCAATACATTTATCATTTTCAAGATTGCATTCTGTTCCAGCGTTATTACAACCTTTTGGACATAATGTTCCTTCATCCCATTTACCATCTGAACATTTTTGAGCTTTTTGGTCTACACACCGTGTATCACCATTTAAACACCCGCCACAACCAGTTTTAGCTAAATTACAGCTAACATTATCACAAGGATTTTCATTTTTTACGCCATTAATGCATGAAACAACCCTTCCAACCCCATCATTTTCATAACATCTATTTTGATCACAATCAGCACACGATTCATTACCTCTGCATCCATATTCACATTCAGAATTAACCTCCCAATTTCCATTATTACAATTACGCAACGCATTATCAAAACAAAGTTTATCTCCATCATTACATTTACCACAACCTTGAGAAGTACAGACCTCATCACCTTGGCAGTTAGATATTTCATCACCCCAACTGCCATTATTACATTTTTTATATTCACTAATACCTGTGCAAAGAGTCATATTTTCTGAGCATTCGGCGCATTTTGATTTATCATCTGAACACCCAATTGGACAACTGAAAGCTTCTCGATATATTCCATCAAAACAATATTGTAGAATTGGTTTATCACTTTCATCAATACAACGCATATCGTCCGACCTACATTCTGCACATTCTGTACCATTTGACCTACACCCAAATCCCTTACATGACTTATCTGATTCCCCCCATTTACCATTTACACATTTCTTTATTCCATCATCTTCACATTTTGTATCACCATCATCACAGTCACGACATTCTTTATCATTAAGACATCCATTTGGACAGGACATTTGCACTAAAATACCCTCATCACAACCATATAAACTACCATCTTTGCAATATGGCTCTTGTTTTTCATTACATTTCTTTTCAACACTATCTGCGCACTTACCCTCAATGCAAACCACGCCTGTGGTGCACTCTTTATCGCACTTGCAAACGTTGTCTTTTTCTTCAACTACATCACCCCCGCTGGCTTTGCATAAAGCTCCAAAATCCTCAAAGCTGGAACTGATCCCATCACCGCAGGCGGTCAGGCCGGTGCTGCACAAAAGGGTTGCAAGAATGAACAGGATTTTCGATGTTTTCATGGGGATACCTCTTTTTTATGTTGGTTTTATCTGATTGGATTTTTTTTGGGGGGGCGGTGCTGCTCGCCTTGAGACGCAAAATTTTGCGTCTCTACGGCTCGCTGACACTTTTCGTTTGCGTCTCTACGGCTCGCCTGTAAATGCGCGTCGTAGCATGCTACGACGCTACATTGTTATTCATTTGCTTTTATTTGCACAACTTAAAGAGTCTTTTTCGCCAATGCAGAAAATGCCGGCTCCACAGGGATCTGTTCCTTCACCGCATTGACATTTCGAATCCTCCCACTTTCCCCCCGAATACGTACAACTCGCTTCTTCTTTCGATTTATTTGCGCACCTTAAAAGATTAGCTTCATTATCTTTTTCGCCAATGCAGAAAATGCCTTCTCCACAAGGATCGGTGCCGCCGCATTGACATGTCGAATTCTTCCAATCTCCCCCCGAAAGGGTGCACATCTCCTGGTTGTCCAAAATAACTTCATCGCCGCAGCTCGCCATGACAAAACTCACGGCGACACACAATAAAATGATAAATGCGTATCGTTTCATTGCATCCTCCCGGCTCAGAAGGTCATGGCAAAAGACGCGCTCACGGGCGAGGCATTAAAGGTCATCACGGCATCCGCCTTGGCTTTCGAATAATGATAACCGCCGATTCCGGCCATGACTGCACCGGCAACCGTCAAGCCGATACCCGTTCCGATGAGTGCCCAGCCCGCCGTAAATCCTTCATTGATGCGCAATTTATTGCCATCAGGTTCCACCAGACCCGATTTCTCAACGCTGGCGGCAACGCCGGCGCCTGTACCGATCAGAATGATGCCCAATCCGCCCATACCCACGCCCGTCCAAAGGGTGATTTCGTGTTTTTTACTTTCATCCAGGCTCGTATTCGTCGAATTGATGAGCGCCTGACTTTCGAGGTCGCTCACTTTCTGTTCGAGTCCGACAACTTTTGCAGATTGTGCCGCAACTGCTTCTTCTGTTCTGTCGGGATGTTCGAGTTCGTATCGTTTGTACCAAATCTGCCTTGACATATTCGCGTCTGCCGCCATGACCGTCAAATTCTCGCTGGCTTTGGTATAGTAAATCAATGCACGTTCCGCATCGCCCTGTTTTTCAATTGCAGAGCCGGTGTAGTACAACAGCGCCGGCGAGATTGAACAAATCTGGAACATCGGTTTCGCAGTTTCAACGACGGCACCATAGTTCCCTGCTTTGTAATCTTCCTGGATTTTAGCAAGGTTCTGAGTCCATTCCGGGTTCGAGGCAAGACCTTCGCAATTTTCAGCCAAAGCCTGTGATGAAATAAAACAGCTTAAAAAAATGGCCGGAAACAGAATCCGTCGAACACGATGAAGATTATCCTGAATATTATTCAACCCACAAATGGGGGGGGGCGAACAATATTCAACAAACGCACGAGTGGTATGCATATTATTCACTTCCTATAAAGTTAACGTTAATAAAAAAAAATCCATCAAGAGACGGCAGATCCTGTTATAGCATTAATTAAACCAATAAACAACAAGCTCGACAAGTTTAACGTTACAACAGAGCCCGCGCGCTTTGGTACGCGGGTGAATGCGGCCGCACAGGGGGGAAATTTCATTTACAGCCGATATGGTAACCGTCTTTAAGACAATTATAATTGTACAGAACATTATAACAATTACTAACAGTGTTTTTTGGGGGCCGTGCTATCGGCCACCTGCCGATACGCACGGCGGCGCGACCTATCGGCAGGAGCCGTTGTGCACAACGATTCCTGCCGATACGGCCGCGCATCCAATCCATATGCGTCAATATGCGGCGTATCGCGACGCGATAGCCGCATGGCATGGGCGTATCCGAACGAAGTGAGGATAGCCCGTGCCCCACAAATTATTTATCGTCATCCAGCTGAACGCAGTCTTCAATACTGGAAGCCACGTTTTCGAGTTCGATGGCATGTTCTCTGGCTTTCTGAGCCACTGTATGCGCATCCTGAGCCGCTATTTCAGCCGTTCTGGCATCTTCATGCGCATTTTCATCGTGATGATCAACGCCATAACCATTGGCAAAATTACGAGCCCGTTCGGCTTCGCGATCTGCAGCCTGTGCTGCAATTTCCGCCCGAACGGCATCCTGTGCAGCCCTGGCTGCCGCCTGTTCCGCCTCACGTTTTTCGACATTTTTAATAAACTTCAGATCCACTTCCTCGCGGCTTCTAAAGCCTTCGCCCAGCACCTCATGCACATTCGAAAGAATGACAAATGCATTCGGATCGAGTTTTCGAATCTGCGGCGCCAAATCTCTTGCATCATTCGGACTTACAATCGTCATCAGCACCTCGCGTTCCTTATTGGTATAAAGCCCGCGAGCGTAAAATGCCGTCACGCCGCGATCGAGTTTCTGCATGATATACTGCGATATTTCCTCGTTCCTGTTGCTCATGATCATCATATTTTTGGCGTAATCGAAGCCATAGACGACGTGATCGAGTATCATGCTCTGACCATAGAGCGAACCGATTGCATACATTGCCAGAACAGGGACAGGAATATCGCTCTGTGGATTGAAAAAAAGCACAACTGTCGCAATCGTGATAACGACACAGTCCACTGCAAGCATGGAAACACCGGGCTTAATCCCAAAACGTTTCTTCAAAATGGCGCAGACGATTTCAGTGCCGGCGGTTGTTCCCTTAAATTTAAAGATCATGCCGAGACCAATGCCGACGAGGATTGTACCGATGAGCATGAAAAAGAAGAAATCATTGGCATACATATACT
>JAZRWV010000209.1:0-4561 GCA_045599925.1 Myxococcota bacterium | reverse complement strand
TGCATGGCGTATTGGCCTGCGGCCAATAGCCATGCTCCAAAATCCGTCGCCCCGCCTTATTTCTTCTCTACGATGAGCGACATATCTTTTGGGGCTTGCTTTTCATTATCCCAATAAGGAGAAAGTTTACGCAGATTCTCGACAATTTTTGGCATCACTTCGATGACATGGTCGATGTCTGCTTCGGTCGTTTCATTGCTCATGCTGAAACGAATGGAACCATGAACTGCCGTAAAGGGAACGTGCATGGCGCGGAGTACATGTGACGGATCGAGTGATCCGGAAGTGCAGGCAGAACCTGAAGAAGCGCAAATTCCTTCGAGATCGAGCTGATACAGAATGCCTTCTCCTTCGATGTAATGAAATGCCGCATTCACTGTGTTGGGAAGGCGTTCCGCCCCGCGACCGTTGATGACAACATAGGGAATTTTGAGCAGGCCTTCTTCGAGTCTGTCGCGAAGTGCAATCATTCTGGCATTATCGGCGATATTCTTTTCAGCCAGTTCACAGGCTTTTGCAAGGCCAACGATATAGGGAATGTTCTCAGTGCCGCCGCGACGGCCGCGTTCCTGATGTCCGCCATAAAGGAATGGACGACACGCGGCACCTGTTCGCATAAACAGCACGCCCACGCCCTTGGGCGCATGAATCTTGTGACCGGAAAATGACAGAAAATCGACATTTTTGAGTTCATCACTCATGTTCAGAGCGATTTTACCAGCCGCCTGGGTGGCGTCTGTATGGAACAAAATCTTTGAATCTGTCGATTTCGTAATCGATGCAAGTCGTTCTATTGGAAATACAACGCCAGTCTCGTTATTGGCATACATCATTGAGACCATGAGCGTTTTACCGGGGCGAAGTGCTTTTACAAAAGCTTTCATATCGAGTTCGCCGCGTTCATTGACGCCGATGCGGTCGATTTCATAACCTTCGCGTTCGAGTTCTTCGCAAAGCGCGAGGACTGCCGGATGTTCAACAGTGCTCGTAATGATGTGTCTGCGGGCCGGATTGGCCATCGCGGCACCACGAATGGCTGTCGAATTCGATTCTGTTGCACACGACGTAAACAGAATCTCACTCGTTTTTTCAGCACCGAGAAACTGCGCAACGCGTTCACGCGCATTTTCAAGCGCAGCAGCAGAAATCTTCGCTGCTTCATACATCGAACTCGGGTTGAAATAAGTTTCGCTGAAATAAGGAATCATCGCATCGACAACTTCCTGAGGAACTTTTGTCGTTGCATTGTTATCTAAATAAATCATGGCTTTCTGCCTATATTGGATGTTGTCGTCGACAAAACATCTTTGCCGGCGACGACAAATCACGAAGGATTACACCTGAATGACGCGAAGAGAATCGTCCACGTTCTCGCGCAGTTTTTTCTCTATTACATACTGAATTGTGCCACTTGCGCCCGGACATGTTGCGCATGCACCCGTCAGTGTGACGTAAACGAGGTTTTCCTTGATATCGATAATTTCGACATCGCCGTTGTCATCGGCGAGCATCGGGCGAATATCGCTTTCGATGACGGCTTCGATGCGTTTTGAAAGCTGGAATGCCGAAAGTTTGGGCTTGCATGTCGATTCGGAAGAAGTGGTTTCTTCTGCTTGAACGCCCCAGCGTTCATCGAGCAAATCCTGAATGCCGCCAGGTGCATGCTGACATGCGCCGCAGGCGCCGCCGGCTTTTAACGCACCAATGACGTCGTCAATCGTGTGAAGATTGAGTTCAACAATGCGGCGTTTGAGTTCGGATTCTGTAATGTTGAAGCATGTGCAGACGAGACGTGAACCTTCATCTTCTTTTAGACCAAGCTTAATACCCATGGCTTCGAGGTCGACGTTGCGTTTCTTTGCCCAATCGGCAACTGCGGCTTCAAGAGCCTCTGCCCCCATCACGGAGCAATGAATCTTCTGCGAAGGAAGGCCTTCCAAAAACTGAACGATATCTTCGTTTCTGATTTTCAGAGCTTCTATAGGCGTATATTCACCTTTTTCGATGATTTCACATAGCGCTTCACTCGATGCAATGGCGCTTGTGCAGCCAAAAGTCGAATATTTTGCAGCAATAATCTTATCTTCAACAGGATTATCGGCTTTTCTGACTTTGAAGAAAAATCGCATCGCATCGCCGCAGGCGATTGATCCATGTTCACCAACGCCATCGGCGTCTTCGATTTCACCAAAATGACTTTTATCATTTCCGTTTACGGCATTCATAAACAGAATTTTTGTCTTATCGCTATATTGCCAGGCCATATTTACCTCTGAAAAAGTATGTCATGCTCGCATGAAGGGATTTTATCCGCCCCAAAAAAGCGCAGGTAGTTTAATCATTTTGTCATATTGGGCAATATGGAAAAGCGCTTTTTTTTCGGTGGTGGCGGGCCTATTTCGCGAAACGCGAAATACGGCCTCGCTGCGCAGCCTATGCCTGCGGCATACAGCCGCGCTTATCTGATTTGTTCCCTCAGCGCCTGTTCTGTTATCGGATGCGACGCTTCTTCCTTGCGGGCTGGATTGCCATCCAGGCCGGTCGTAAACATCGCGAAAACCCCTTCGCGACGAATGCGATAGAAGTATTTCATCGAAGCTGTCGCCGTCAGGCCGTCTGAGGAATCGGCTGTCGGCCGCGAATTGTGCAGTGTCAGAACGGATTGAGTGTTTGGTTCGGGAGCTGCTCCGAGAATTTCCCGAACTGTGGCCGACAGATCCGATGCACTGGCAATGCCTTGACGGCGAATTCCAAAGTGGTGCTCCGGCATGTAGATCACAAATGGCGTCAACAATTCCCACGGAGTAATGCCCTGTTCATAGCCAAGTGTGGATTCTCCAAGCGAGGTTCCATGCGTGCCGTAGATGACGAGAAGTGTATCGGAATCGAGTTCTGATGCGAATTTCCCAATGCTTTCATCCATTTCGTAGAGTTCTGCATCGTAATAGGCTTCGAACTGCTCTGAATCCAGTTTGCCGGGGTCTCGCAAAACCGCAATATTGTTCATTGCAGCTTCATTCACTGGGCCCGAATAGCCGGGAACGGCAAACTGACTGAACGTTTCATCCAATGAACGATGGGGCAGCCTGAGTTCAGAAAGATGAACATAAAATAATGATTTATCGGGGGATTTTTTGATCGAGAGTGAGACTGTATCGAGTGCATCAGCCGTATTCGTGATGTTTTCTTTGTTCAGAGCACGAACTTCTTCAAAACCCTGGGCAAATCCATGCGTCGTGTCGATGATGGATGAAGTCGTATAAAAATGAGATTTCCAGCCATTGGGCTTTCCGGCTTCAGCCAGGGTGTTCAGGCTCGTTCGCACAAATGTGTTCGGCTCATAGACGTTGTGTTCCGTAGCAGGAACTCCGGTGAGCATGGAGGTTTCCATCGCGACAAAATTCTTTCCTTCCCCCATTAGAATGCCAAGAATGCCGTCGTCTGAAAGCCGCGAAAGATGCACCGTCGCTCGCCGTTTGTTCTCATTCCAAAGGCGATCGCCTCTGAGATTGTCGATGGCGAGGATGACGATGCGTTTGGCAGAAAAAAGGTCTTTCTCGGTCTTTTTCAGGCTGTCATCGGCAATGACGATTTGGGGCGAAGAGATATAAATATTCGGATGAAATTGAGCGGTTTGAGAAAAAACGATATCCGGATTGTCGGGAATATAGGAAAATATGACCCGAATGGCTTCATTGGCGTATTCCGTTAATGGAATTTGCTGATGTTTCCAGCAGTTTCCCGGAACGACTGGTATTTCGGCAACTGTCCTTTTCTCGCGTTCTGTCTGAATTTGAATGGAAAGTTTTCCGGAATCGTCAGCCCAGGCCCCTGGAGCGGTATAAAACTCGAGCATCGCATTGTCTGGTGCGACAAAAAAGCGTTCGATATGGTCATTGATTCGGAGTCCGTAGCCTTCGAGCTCCTGATCGAGTACGCGCCATTTTTCCGGAATCTCCATCTTGGGTTCGATAACGATTTTACCGGTTTTAAGATTGCCGGATTTAATTGCAAAATGGACGAATTTGGCCGAAACGCGATTTTCTCCTTCAAAATATGATCCGGGAAATGAGACGCGCATGAGCTGCATGCCGTCTTTTGATAGATATTCTTTAGGAATTTTCCAGCGATAGCCGTGATATCCCGGCGTTAAATCGGTCGTGAGCGGTTCCGACCAGACGCGTCCGCCATTGCCATCCGGTTTGTAAAAACGAACCGCCATGGAGGGATTCAGTTTAGGCCGAAGACTGGTTTCTACGTACAAATCGCCGTCCCATTCGTCGGGATATAACGGGAAATGAAGTGTTCCGGCAGTTGATGCAAGCCATCGAACATTTCGGTTGCCAGCCCACGAAAACTTTTCCTTTTCAGCCGTTTCGGCTGTGATGAGTTCCGGCTCAACCCATTGCGATAATGCATGTCTTTCGAGGTATTTTTCGCTTTTGGCGTCACCGGGATCAAACGACAAGCCATCGAAAAATTCGTGAAAATAGCCATCTTTGGGCGACCATGTTTCGTAAATGTTGCCTTTGGCCGGAACAGGGGCGGAACAGGTCATCTG
>JAZRWV010000208.1:0-14038 GCA_045599925.1 Myxococcota bacterium | reverse complement strand
TTCCCGAGCCGCCTCACCTCCTTGTCACTTCGTGACGTTCCTCCTCTCCATTATGGCGAGGAGGAATTTAAGGTAACATTTCATTTGCTCACTGGGCTCTGCAAAGCTAACCGTCCACCGGACGGTCAGCTTTTCGGCCCCTTTGGAATCCGAAATTTTTAAGGTGCTGTATGCATTTCGCCGTACTTGAACACTCTGCCTCACCAGGGCCCCTTTCCTCAGTTCGCGTTAACACACTCTGCCGCCGAAGGCGTATTGTAAAAATTATTGATCATAAAAGAACTTTTATGGTCAAATTTAGTAATGAGTTGCTTAGTATCTGCGAATCCCCAATCAATTCTCCGGTTCGGGATTGCTAACCTCGACAGGACGAACTTCATTGGCACCGGGATCTGCAGAAACAGATTCTTCAGCAACGGGCTCCGGTTCTGCAACAGGCTGCGTTTCCGGTTCAACCGACACAGGAGCTTCAGCTTTCTTTACGGGAGCTGGTTCAACGACTTTTCGTTCTTCCGTTGAAATGCTCTCTTTAACGACACGACCTTTCATAAACGCATCGATTAAACCACCTGTTTTGCGTTGAATTTCTGCCTGTACGGAGGCAATCGCATCATCACCATTTTCATGCGAATACACGAGAACTGCAGGAATCGTGAATTTTTCTTCGAGCGTATTGCGTGTAACCATATCATATATCGAAAGATGAACATTGACATTCCAACGATAACGCCCGGAAAGTGCAGAATAAAACTCAGTTGATATCTCATTAAGCAAAATAAACTGCGAATCTTTCGCATACGAACGAAGTATTTGAATACGTCTTTCCGTATCTCGAACTGCGGTTAAATCCGATGCAACTGCATTAAAATCGATCGCATTCATCTTGAGATTTCTGTCGGTAATGACGGAATTCAATGCGATTGCCGTATCATCGTGAATGGCCTCAGAAGTCAGTTTCATGACATCGTCATGGGTATAGACGACACTGAACGTCAAGTCGTTGGAATACTGAGGAACGGGCGTCTGCTGAACGCAGCCGACCACAGTCAGTCCTGCAATTGCAGTCAGGAAAAGAAACAATGCGATATAGAGTTTGTTTTTCATAGGTCGTATTTTTTAGGAAACGAGAACAGGGAGTTTTCAGTTTTCAGTAACGTCGTTGCAAAGCAACAATGTCATTGCTCATTAAATTGCTCATTGAATTAGAACCAGGCTTCAGCTTCGATGGAAATGACGTGATGCCAGTGTCTGTCGGGAATGGATGAGAAATCAGATCCATAGAATTCATTGCTCTGAGTTTGTGATTCGACATTGGAATTTTCGAATGCATTATGCATATTCGAATACTGAACGCCGTACATGAGTCTCAGAGAAGGACGAGCAAAGATTCCGGTTCCGCCGGGATTGAGTACAAATCCGGCTTTGCCCTGCCACGTGCGGCGAAGATCGAGATCGCCGTATTCAAGCCCGCGAATATTGACGATGCCGGCATCATTTGCCCAAACAGATCCCGCACTTGAACGCCACAAATTGCCGTTCAGGGATTTTTCCTGAGCATACGAGGTTTCGGCGAGGAAATGAACAGTCGGCGTAATATAAACCTGGCCACGAACGACGATGGACCAGATCATGCGATTGCGTTCACTGGCCGAAATCTCGTCGTCTTTATCGTAATGATATCCGAACATGGCAGCCCATGTCAGATCAAACCGATTCTTGACGAGTTCGAGATTCATTTCGTCGCCAATGTTGAACTGATATCTTTCATCCGTCCAGTCTTTGACGAAAATGCGTTTCTCGTTGCCATTGTAATTTTCGTAATAATACTGTTCCGGATGCTGGCGCAGGAAATTGAAGAAGAGGTTATTCCATTTGAGAGCGCCAAGTTTACCAAATCCGAGGTATCCAATCACTTTAAAGCTAAATGCGTCATCTGCAGTTGGCGTCGGAAATCTGGAATCGAGCTGAGATGCATCTCCGAAAGACTCGATGAAATCCTGCAAAACCTCATGCCTGAGATATGACTGATAAGAAACGTTGGAACCGTCGGCAAAAACGGTCTGATGCGGTGCATTTTCACTGCTTTCAACCTTCGGTTCGTAGCCGAGTTCGACGCCGACACCAAATTCCACACCATCTTTGGGTTTAATGCGAGTTGCGGCACCGAAGGTCAGAACGGGGCTATATCCCTGTGAATGTCTGAGATACCCAGAATCGCCGATTCCGACGACGAGGTCTGCTTTTTCGTGGTTCCAGGTGGCGGAAACACCGACGGTATCATAGAAAATTTCGGCAAATTTCATATCATACAGACCGAGATCACCAAAATAGTAGTCGAGCGTGCCGACCTGCCATACAACGTCGTCGATGAGAACGTTTCCGGCTTTTGCGTAAAGCTGAGTGAGTGCGAACTGACCGAGCGATCCATTGAGCAAATCAGCCGCATGAGCCGACCCACCTTCAATTTTTGCATGCAGGCTCGTCCAAACTTCATTTGTTCCCGGCGTCTGCTTGATGAGCTGGAGCCGCATTTCCAATGCAGCCCATTGCGTTTCGTTCAAAAGACGACCAGAAAGATTCCAAAGTCCAAGCTTCGACCATCCGCCCTGAAAATCAGGTCTGGCACCGATTCGAAAATAGCCGCCGGCTGAAAATCGGTCATCATCTGCCCAGGCATTTGTCGGAACATCCAATGCAACAACAAAGGCCACTAATGCAGTCAAAAGGCCGAGAATACGGCTCACTTGTTTTTTCATTCTTCAATCCTGAGTGTATTGTTAATAAAAACTCAAATTTCTTTCTTTTTTTTCGGGGGGAAGCCTCCCCCCGCGCGTCTATGTGCTCGGCCATTCTGATGGCCTGCGCGCATACGACGCTCCCCTCTCCTTCGATGCTTGTTCCAACAACTTATTTTGTCGCAATAACAATCGATCTGGCCTTAACCCCATAAGTGCCCGAAATGACATTAGAACCGTCAAGCCAGATATTATGTGTCGTGTTCAAATCACCATTGATCGAATTGATATAGCTGTCGGTATCAAAATACTTTTGCGTATCGAGCAGAATCGTCCACTCGCCATCCGGAAGATGGAAAATTTTCTCAGCTATACCATCACCTGCATTTTTATATTGCTCGCGATCACTTTCCATATTGATCATGACATAGAGAGTTTTCGTCTTTTCTGTGGCGGGATAATACATACCCACGGCTTTGCCGTCCCAGCATCCATTTTCAATATCGCCACATCCATCGGGCCACCACCACTGAACATTGGTCGTTCCATACTCCATTGGTGCAAGAAATTCCTTGTACTGCTTGCGTAGTTTAATGAGCTCGCGAACAAAGTCATGCATGCGATTGTTTGGTGCATTCGACGTCCAGTCGCCCCATCGGAACCAGTTCCATTCATTGTCTGCACTATCGGAATAAGCATCATTATTCCCGTACTGCGTACGAAGATACTCATCACCGCCCAGAATGAGTGGCGTGCCAGCAGATATCATCAATAATGTCATAAGATTTCTTATATTCTGCCGTTTATAATCTTCGCCAACAACTTTATCCTTATTATTGCTGCAATAGCCCTGGGTATCTTTATTCTCATCACAACCGGCATCCCAGCAATGGCTATCGTCACACCCAGCTTCCCAGCAATACTGACACCAGTTGCGGGAACGGTTGTCATCCGAACCGTTATCGGTTTTACAGAAAGCATTATAAGGATCGTTGCAGCAAATCGAATTGAGCACACTGCATTTGTTATTCTTCTGCCAGTACGACATGACATCATAGAGCGTAAATCCGTCGTGAACTGTAATGACATTCACGGAATGATAAGGTTTTCGCCCATTGCTGTCCTTGAACATATTGCTCGAACCGGTCAGCAAATTGCCTGCAGTAATTTTACGCACCCAATCCGGAGAAAGATTTTCTTCCTTGTTCAATTTCACGTCATCGTTATTGACGAAATCACGCATCATATCGCGGAAACGGCCGTTCCATTCGCTCCAGCCCTTGGAATCGTCTTTTGTCGATTTCGGGAAGCAACCATTGACGTAATAACCGCCCCAGGGTTCTGCAATGAGTCGAGTATGGTATTTGTTCAATACTTCGTCTTCGACAATCTCCTGAAGAACCGTCGTTCCTGTATTATCCATCCAATACTTGTTGTCATACCCGCCTGGACCATAATCCTTGGTGTCGCCCTGCTGTGTAATCTGATCCTCATGCACGCCGAGTGCTGTTGCAAGGTCGAATCGGAACCCATCGACGTGCATTTCTTCAACCCAAAAACGCAAGCTATCCATGATCAGACGACGCCCGGGCTTGTTGTTGCAACGGAACTGGTTGCCAACCCCAGGCTCATCCAGGTATTTCTGATTGGTCTTTCCTGTCGAATCCGCAACGAGATGATAATAATCTTTGTTATCGAGTCCACGGAACGAATATATCGTTAAAGCTGTTTTGTCGTCAAAATCGGACTGAGATCCGTAAGAATTTGCCGGATCCTGGACTTTGCTTCTCCAAAGTCCACCTTCGCCCGTATGATTGTAAACGACGTCGAGGATCACTTCGATGCCGGCCTGATGAAGCTTGTCGACCATTTCCTTGAACTCATCAAGAACTCCGTTGTCCTTCTTCTGATTGATGGCCGTTGCAAATCTCTGTTCAGGCACAAAATACGCAATGGGATTGTATCCCCAATAGCCGCCATCATCCGGCTTTTCCGTCACAGGCAATAATTCAAGTGCCGTGATGCCAAGATCTTTCAGATATTCTGCTTTCTCACCGATGCCACGCCAGGTGCCGGGATTCTTGACATCATCAAGTGCACGCATCGTAAAGCCTTTGGGATGCACTTCGTAATAAATCAAATCGTTCTGCGCATGTCCTGCAAATGAATCACCCAGCTGGCGATTTTCTCGCCACGTCTTTTCATTCTCGCTCCATTGATATTCACTCTGAATGACGACAGATTTGGCGGCAGCTTTCCAGTCTGAAATAGCTCGAGCCGAACCAGATGCCGGATTTCCACTCATCCAGTCAAAGTCGTGACTGATACGGCGTGCATAGGGATCGAGAAGAAGTTTATTTGGATTGTATCGATTGCCTTCATCATCGCAATCCGTAATAAATCCAATCGATGTTCCGGGAACAAAATTCTTGTCGTACGACCAGTTCGGACCAAATGCGATGTATCCGTAATGCGTTCCAACGCCAACACCATAAACATACTGAGTCCAGATGCCGCTTTCCTTATCTTTTGTCATCGGAATGCGAACCACAGGCTGATCTGTATCCGGATTATTGCTGTCAAAAATCAATACTTCAACGCGAGTCGCATGTTTTGCATAAACGGCAAAGTTCACGCCCTTATCAATAATTGTCGGTCCCAGAATGTCGTACAGCTGCTCGCCTTTCAAATTCTGAAATGAAGGCGCCAGTGAACATGCCCCATACACACGACTCGGACAATCTGTCGTATAGATAGCCCCATTGTCTTCGCATGATTCATCCAAACATTCGGAAACAACGCCATTTCCACGGCTTTCATCACATGAAATCATGCCTGACATGGCCAAAAGAAATGCCGATATTAGGGCTATTTTTCCAAACTGCTTCATATTATTAACTCCAAATGTGATTGTCGTTTGTCGTTTTAGTATGAACCCCGACGAACAACGCTTCAATGCATTAATTCTTCAATTTCCACACGATGATTTGACGGTTGTAATTCAATGTAATGCTCGTCGTATCCGAAATGACATTCGATTCATCGAGCAAATCAATCCAGCCCTTTGCGCCTTCTGGAACATTGAATATCTGATCATCATCGGCATCACAAATACCCACGAGGATCGTCTCACTTCCATCTTTCATCAGATAAGTATAGGCGCGTGCATAGGCATCGATATTCTGACGCGTTCCACGCCACAAAGCCGGATGTTTGTGACGAAGCTGACCAAGTTTCTGAACAAGTTCAAGTGTTTTCTTCTGCTCTGCATTCAGCTGATTATCAAATTCCATCATGCGGCGGTTATCGGGATCGTTTGCGCCTTCAAGACCATACTCATCGCCATAATACATCATCGGAATCATCGGACTTGTCAGTAAAAAAGTCCATGCAAGCCTCAGCTGGCGATAAGCCCACGTGTCACTCACTTCCGGATTGACATCCGTCTTTAGCTCGCCATCGTGATGAATATGGGAAATCGCACGGGCGACATCGTGATTCCCAAGAAATGTACTCATCAAAGCCGTACCGTAAGTCGTATCATTGTTCGGCACAAAATCCTTCAAATCCCAGAATTTGCCGTCGCCATTCATGATCGTATCGCGGAGCTTGTTGTGAAGTGGAAAATCAAACTGCCCGTGAAGCATATCATCGCCAATATACTGCTTGATTTTATCCACGCCATCAAAGGTCTCGCCAACGATATAGAACGTTACGCCTGTACCGTTAAACATTTCATTTACGCCGGTTCTCAAATCCTTGATGAACTGAATCGGCATGTGCTTGACCGCATCCAGTCTGAAACCGTCAATATCCGTCGTCTGAATCAGCCATTTCGCATGATCAATCACAAACTTACGAACTTCCGGAAGGTTGTAGTTAAAGTCCGGCAAATTCTCGCTGAACCAGCATGTTTCCGGAATGATATTCCAGTTTTCCTGTGAAAGTTTGCCGTCACGAGTCGGTCCTTCACACAAAATCGAATCCCGATCCGCGACATCCACATTGTTAAACCATTCCGGATGAATCTGATAAATCGGGCTGTCTTCATCGACGTGATTGACTGCAAAATCGACGAGTACGCGAATTCCACGTTCATGACACGCTTTGACAAGGTCTTTTAGTTCACCAAGTGTGCCAAAATGCGGTTCAATCGGCGTAATGGCTACCCCATTCGATGTATAGCCAGCAAATTTCGATGCCGTTTTATCGGTATACCCCGTCGTAATCGGCCAATATGAATGATATGCCGAGAACTGGCCAACCGCTCTTTGCGTATTCATGCTCACCGATGAAATCCAAAGCGCATTAACGCCAAGCCTGTCAAAATAACCTTCTTCAACTTTCTGCTTTAACCCGGAAAAATCACCACCATACCAGTCCTGGGCAATGCCGAGTTTGTTATCATTGGCTGGATTGCCATTGTAAAAACGATCGATAAAGGCAAAATACATCACAGCATTATGCCAGTCAAACGGCTCCAATTCATTCCACACAGGAATGTATAACGGATTGACTTCAACACCATTTGAATCAGAAACACTGACCGTATAACTGACTTTTTTATCATTACCGATATTATCGGAAACCGAAACGCCATCCCTGGTTTTTGTCGTTTTAAGCTCAGAACCGTTTCTTTTAACCGTAATAACCGGATTTTCAATGACACCAGCCGGATCGAGCAGATTCACTTCAAAAGAAACCACTGTTCCTTCGATAAAAGGCTTCTGCGTCAGCTTCAGTGATGCATCATCCGCAACCGTACATGCCCCGTCGGAATCCACGGAAAAACCATAAACACAGAGACAAGCTTCCCTCGTCACCTGGACGAAGCATGAACCATGTCCACAATCCTTATCGCATACCGAAGACGACTGATTACTGTCATCACATCCCCAAATAACAAGGCTGGATAACAAAATAACTTTACCGAAATTACGCATACTTTTCTCCTCAACCCACATCAGGCTAATCGCCTATATAACTGATTTACGCGTCAAATGGTAATGTGTTGTTCTCATTTCTGTCATCATCATCATTGAGAATCACATTTGATAACTCAATCATGATTTCATATTCATGGCATGACATCCCCCCAGGCATCCTAAACCTCAAAACCTTGCCAGAAGATGAATCGAGATTAAAAAAGCCGCGTTTTTTGTCAGGCATAAGGACGTGCCGTTTTCGTTTTCAGTAAAAATGAGTGATATTCTCGAAACAGCAAAAGTCCTGGAAAACCAACGCGATTTTGTCGCAGCTCTCGAACAGTATCGTCAGGTATATATCCAGAATTCCTCCTCAGAAGATGCCATTCTGGGCATTGCTCAGTGTGCACTTGCTCTGGACAATCAGGAACTCGCCTTTGAATTTTTCGTAAAGCTGCTCATTCAAAACCACAACAATCCCTGGGGATACATCGGGCGTGCCAATATCCTGTTCCGCTTTGGACAATCGGATCGTGCACTATCCGATTTGGCAAAAGCCATTCGGATTGACAATCCGCCATCTGCCCTGCGCATCGATATCGCCGCCATTTTGAATGCAAATGGCTACAGCGATGCCGCAATAGATGTACTCAATCCGATTCGGCAAAACTTCTTTGACGACACGGACTTCAAATGCGAACTGTGTTTTGCACTGCTCGCGCAAAACCTGACAGATTCTCAAGATCTCGTCAAAATTATTGAGTATTTCAGCCATCACATCGACGAAGATCCATTTTATCAGCTTTGCATCATCGCCTTTAAAATAAAACACCAGAAAAAAGAAATGGATGAAAAACTGGCGGAACTGCTGGTTCAAAACCCCGATCTCATTGAAGATGCCGAACTTTTGAATCTTCGATAGCTTTTTTTGAAGGCATCCTATTTGCGCAAGCGCAAATACGGCTGCCCGGCGGCGCTATTGGCGCAGCCAATACGCGCCGCCATTATTTTCCAAAGCCTGATTCATGCCATGACCTGAGAATTGAAAAAAAAAGGCGCGTATTGGCACAGCCAATAGCGCCTGGAGGTAGGCGCGTATTTGCAAAGCAAATAGCGCCGAAGGGGGCTTTGCCCCCTTCCAAAAATAAATAACTGATCCAAGTTTACAACCACTCACAATTGTATTTTGTGCAAAAAAAGTATAAAAGGCCACGGGTTTTGTTTACTCACTGAGAGGTAAATCGTGGCACCACAAATCGCAGTTATTAAAGCAACTTTAAAATACACAACACAGAACGAATTCATTCGGGGAATGGCTCCCCTCATCACCAAACGCGGCATGTTCATTCATACGCGCCAGACGCGTCCCGTCGGTTCTGACGTTCAATTCGAATTTTCACTTGCAGACGGTTCCATCGTTTATACAGGCGAAGGTGTCGTTAGAAAAGAAATTCCATACACTGAAAATGAACCAATAGCTCAAAAATCAGGCATGCTCGTCGCATTAAGACGCGTTAATCATGCCTTTAAGGATGTCGTTGACGCCGTTCTTTCCGGCGACATTCCTGAGCCTCAAACCGAAGCTCAACCAAAACCTCTGCCGTCCGCTCCAATCAGCACATCAGCATCACACCACCATCAGCACATCGTTGAAGCTCATGCCGGCGAAGGTTTTGACCTATTCGGCGATCTCGATATGGATGAAGGTCTCGATTCCCTTTTCTCCAGCATCGAAAAATCACCAACACAGTCTGCTGCTGATGTTAGATCAGTCATCCGCCCAACAACCGCCGAAAGCGACCCAATGCAGGATATTATGGGCGAAGACTTTGACGCAGAAGAAGATATCAATACAGTCGCGGATATGCCGGTAATTGATTTTGCTTCAGCTCAGGGGGCTTCCACTTCAAACGATGAAGCATTTATGAATGGCGAAGATACACTTCCACCCCCCAGTGCACTTCCCAAAACAGACGTGCTTGATGTCGTTTCGTCGGAACATGAAAATTATTTTGACTCATCTGACACACGCATTCCTGCTCAGTTAAATGAAAATTCGCAATCAGTTACCGGACAGTTCGAAGCCGTTCAATACATTGCACAGGCTGAACGTGCTGTTTATGAAAACCATACACCGAACGTCCAGAACGAGCCCGAATGGAACCCCGATAATGCCACTTTCCCGACTGATAAAGCGACTCCAATGTCCGGTCTCGATGCAGTTGCGGCTGAAATCAATGAATACGACGTTGCTCATAACGCATTAAGAGAAGATCAAAACAATGCGTACGAACAACCTCAGTGCGAAATCTTCGCCCAGCACGATTATGAAACACAGCCTGAAAACGAATTCATTGAACAGCCGGCTGACGACGCTTATGCAATGAACGACGCCGCTGAAATGCCCGCTGACGATGCTTATGCAATGAACGACGCCGCTGAAATGCCCGCTGACGAAATAAATGCTGCTGACGATGACCTTTATAACACACAGCAACAACCAGCTCTGGACAGCATTTATTTTGATGAAGAACCACAGAATGATGCAGAACTCGCAGATGCGGAACTTGCATCCATTCAGGCTGAAACATCGATATCACAGGAAGACATCAGAAATTCCGGAAATAATATCACGGACATCCCCATCCAAACTGGTACTTTATCGGGATTTCCAGCATCTGCAGCAGAAGAAACACCTTCTGAACTTTTTGCAGCCTTACAGGATGACATCCTCGCGCTTCCAAGCTCAGATAATGCAGTCCTTAATGAGGCTTCGATAAATGCAGCCGCTCAGAGCTCGCCTTTTGAAATCAATGCTCCAAAACCATTTGAGATCAATAGCAAACCATTCGAAATCCATACAAAACCATTTGTTATTGCACCCCATACCAATGAAACAGAAAACGCAGCACCAATTGAGCAGCAGCCTGTTTCTCTGCCTTCGGCACAATCAGCTCTCGATGAGCTGCTTTCCAGACCGATTCCCAAACCTGAAACTGTTGAACAGCCGCTCTTCGGTGAAGTCGATCCCGATTCACCAATCGCCGGCTTCAACCAAAACGCAGCCAAGCGTAATATCGATGAACCTGCGACACTTGAAAACCTGCTCAAGCGTACTGAAATCAAGTCCAAAAATGTTGTCATGATGGATGTCAATACGCGTAAAGCAACGCCAAGAAAACGCAATGCCAATGCTGAAGAAGACCAACCCTCCATTCCAACTCAAAAGAAAGGCGGATTTTTTAGCAATTTATTTAAAAAATAATTTCGTTCATTCCTCCATTTATTTTATATTTGAACGGCTTGCAGTAACATATTGTCAGCCGTTCAAATATTAATTGTCCATACTGGTTAACTACATAATTATGCGTTTTGCGGAGTAACTTATGCCAGTTATCGGAATCGATCTTGGAACATCAAACACCTGTGCAGCAGTCGTTCAGAACGGAGTCCCTCGGGTTATTCTGGATGAAAAAGGTCGTTCAACCCTGCCTTCTGTGATGTCACTCAACAGAAAAGGGCAGTTCTTTGTCGGGCATATGGCGAAAGCCCAGATGGCTGTTCAGCCTGAAAAAACCATACATTCAGTCAAAAGACTCCTTGGACAGCGATTTGATTCAATAAATGTCCAGCATCTAATGCCATTTCTCTCATACGCCATTACATGTTTTGACGACGGTATGACGGGCATTCTGCTTGAAGATCACTGTCTGACCCCGACAGAAGTCAGTGCCGCTGTACTTAAAAAAGTCAAAGCATTGGCAGAAAATGCTCTTGGTCAGGAAATCACTCAGGCCGTCATCAGTGTTCCTGCACACTTTGATAATTTCCAACGACAGGAAACCAAAAAAGCCGCTGAAATTGCAGGCCTCAATGTCACACGCCTGATCAATGAACCCACTGCAGCGGCACTTGCCTACGGTTATGGTACCGAAACCACTCGTACTATTGCCGTTTATGACTTTGGCGCCGGTACTTTCGATATCTCCGTCCTCGAAATTGGCGAAGGCATTTACAACGTTCTAGCTACCGGTGGTGATACATTCCTGGGCGGAAATGACTTCAACCAGGCCGTCGCAGACTGGATTTATGATCGCTTTAAAAAACAAACAAAAGTCGACCTTTCCAGACATACACTGGCCAAACAGCGAGTGATCGATGCCGCAGAATTTGCAAAACTGGAGCTTTCCAGCAACGAAACAACTCGGATTGAACTCCCCGGCATCGTCCCTGATATCAACCCTGATTATGCAATTAATGAACAACTGACAAGAGCTCAGCTTGAAACACTCTGTCAGCCGCTCGTTGAGCGCTCTCTGCGAATTTGTAGAAACGTTTTCGAAAGTGCCGGTCTTAAAGTCAAAGACATTGATGAAGTGATTATGGTCGGCGGTATGACTCGAATGCCGCTGATTAGAAATATGGTTCGGGAATGGTTCCACATGGCCCCCAACACCAATATCAACCCCGATGAAGCAGTCGGTATTGGTGCTGCAATTCAGGCAATGGCTCTCGACTCAGAAGACGAAGATGTCGTTCTTCTGCTCGACGTCATTCCACTCACACTTAGCATTGAAGCTGCCGGTGGTGTGTGTATTCCTATCATCACTAAAAACACAAAAGTCCCGCATCGGGCCAGCCGAATCTTCACAACAAGCCGCGACAATCAGGACACGGTTATCATATCTATCTTCCAGGGTGAAGGTAGCCATGTCGACGAAAACACTCGTCTTGCCACTTTCGCCTTATCGGGAATTCGACCTGCACGCAGAATGGAACCCCGTATTGAAGTCTCCCTACGTATCGACGTCAGTGGTATTCTTTCCGTTACCGCTTGTGACCTCGACACCAAACAATCCCAAACTGTTCAGGTCGTCGATATGTGCATCAAAGCACTTGAAGGACTTGAAGACGAAGAAGACGAGTCTTAAAGGAGAATTCCGTGATTTTCTCCCTGAAAGATATCACTGCGAACCAGCTTCATAACATCAAGTCATTATTATTACTGAAGCCGGTTCCGCAGCTCCCTGTATGGGAAAATATGGCCCGGCTCATGATGCAGAAAAATTGCATCCCGGAGGCTTGTTTCCTAGTCGATATTCTTGCCCAATATTATGGAAAAGCTCTCGGAAGAAAATATTCTGAGCGCATTTTCGGGGTTCAAATGTCCCAAAAAGGGCGAGATATCTGTTCCGGCTGTTCTCCCAATGCACATCCAGCTCTTTTTGCGCTCAGAGACAACAATCCCCCCATTCAGATTGGTTCTTCCGCCTGTTTCCATTCGGGAGATAATGTCCTCCTCATTTCCCCGGATTCTTCGCAGAATCGCATCATTCATGCAATTGATGATTGCCCAACCCCTGAACCGGCCGTTTCTTCTCATAACAAGTCGATCCAATGGATTGCGCTCAATGAGCTTCTCATCTTTTCCGATGGAACAAACAAACTCACATTCATCGATCTTTCCTGCATTCCATCGCCGGATAAAGAAATCCCTCTCAATCACGCCTATCTGACATTTAGCAGTCCAATACACAGGATATGTGGTCCTCTAAATGACGGAACATTTTTTATTACACTCGAACCCCAGCTTCCCGTTTTTTCAGATATATGCAAACTTTGCCGGCTTGATGTTCAAAAAATTCAAAACGCCATGCTCAAAAATCCTGGAAAACCTTGCGACATCCGGGAAATTAATGCAATTTGTGCAGATATAACTTTATCAAATATTGAACAGACACTGTTCCAGGACTGCATGCCCGTCAATCATCACTTTATGACATGTGGCGGTGGCATGCAAAACCGCGAAGTCCGTTTCATCACAAGTGACGGTGCATGGACGACAAAATTTATACATGAATCGCCTGTTATTCGCATTCTTTCCTCAGAAAAGGGCCCCGTAAGTCTGGATGATTCCGGTCAGGCTTTCCTGTGGAATGAACAAACAGTTATCGATGATATTCATTTTCCATTTGAGCGAATACCAGCTGTTTTCAAAGACAACATTCAGAATGTACAATTCACAGTGGATTGGATGCATCAGCGTCTTTATATGACGATAACGCAACCGCCACAATCGACACTATCTGCCTCTCTAAAGGCCTCCCATTCCTGCTGTCTGACCCCAGAATTTGCAGACTCCGATGCATTTGTAAAAAAACTTTTTCATCTCAAAGACATGACAATTGCAATGCTCGCAGACGGCTCATTTCACTTCTGGAATATACAGCATGACTGTATAGATCCGCGCTGGCAGCTTCCGCAAATATGTGCAGAAAACGCAGACTGGCATGCCATTCTGAACACGAGAAGTCCAGCGATAGAAGAAGATCCGCGTGTCCGAATGATTAAATTGTAATAAAATAGCAAAAGCCGCTC
>JAZRWV010000207.1:0-3098 GCA_045599925.1 Myxococcota bacterium | reverse complement strand
GTATCGACGAAGTCGATAGCGGCGCGGGGGAGTCATCCCCCGTTCCTGAAAAAGAAATTCCACCGGAAGAAATTGGTCTCTTCGATCTTATTCACATTCAAATCCGGTGCTTTTTTACGCTCAATGCCTGTGTTCGACCGCCTTATATCGGCAAATTCGTCCAATATGCCGACAGGTTTGCCGAAATCACGCAGTCACGAATTGACAAATTTATCAATGTCCTGTCGAAAAATGAGGACGGGTTCACGGCAAAAACCGAAGTTGAAATCGGCTATAATGACGATTTGCTGCCCGATATGCCGGAACGCGGACTCGTTCTTCACCCCAAGAAAAAGAAGAAATCCTAAGCATCTGACGAAATGCATATTTTTGTGCATGAGTGTTGGATAAAACCGAAGAATTCAGGGACGCTTATGCGTCCATTTTCGTTTTGGAAACGATATATGCGTTGGAAACAGCTGGTCATTATATGTGCATTATTTCTGACTTCATGCTCAACAGGTCTGGATGCAGGCAGGAAGGCGCTGAAATCAGGTGACTACGAAGAAGCACAAAAACAGGCAATCATTGCCATTTCAACCGATCCTCGCAATCCGGAAGTCTATTACCTTTCTTCAGAGGCTTCACTTGGGCGAGGCCAGTACGATTCGGCACTAAAATCGGCAGAATTTGCCAGTGCACTGGATGGCGGTTCAGAAAGGGCTGAACAGCTTATTCGAAAAGCCCTTGTGGGCAAAAAAGCCTGGGCTGATTTGTGCAAAGCCGGTTTGAGAGCCGTCCAAAAAGGACAGTCTCTGAATTCCGAAGAGGAAACACACTTTAAAACCGCACTCGACAAACTATCCAAAAAAGCTGATGCATACGGCTGTATAGAATCCCTAGGTTCTCTTGGCGTTTCAGCCGAAGACGATACCATCAAGGCTGCTTATGCCAACGGTCTTGCAGTTCAGGGACTTAACCGCGAAGCCTATGAACTCGAAATCACGGTGAGCGATCCGGCCATCAGTCAGCTGCGGGCATCGCGGCGTCTGTTCGCAATGCAAAACCCGAAAGAAGCAGAAAACCTGCTGAGAAATTATATTTCAGACGGAAATCTGGACAGAGAACAACGAATTATCGATGCCGCAAGTGTTTGTGAAGACTATCGTCAATGGGATCTTGAAGCCGACCTTCTATCGCAATCAGAACGCCCGGGAAATGAGATTACTCGCGGTATTGCGCTGAGAAGATCATTTTATCCGGATGAAGCAGACAGCCTTTTTGCATCTCATTTTGCCAGAACAGACCTTTCTGTAGAACAAGTTCTCGAGGATGTTCAGAAACTATGCGATGCCGGTTATGGCGAAACAGCCGCAGAAGCCATGAACGCCTGCAAATCATGCACAGATGATGTCGAAATCAGTTTTAAAGCGGCAGAACTTCTTTATACGGCAGGTCAGTCATCCGCATCGGCTCAGATACTGACCAGGCTTGGTGACCAAAATGAAACCGATCGCGCCTTAATTGTTCGCATTTTTAACTGGTACTACCAGCGAAATATGAACGCACAGGCTCTTGCCGCAGCCGAAAAAGCGGCAAAACTTGGCGAACAGAGCGATGAGTTTCAGACCGCCAGACTCGAACTGTATTTCAATTCGCGAGAAATCCGCCAATTTGAACGCGTTTCTGAAGAGTGGATTGCCAGTCAACAAGCGCCGGCGACAAGTGCCCGCATTGCCGTTGCAAAACTTGAATCCAGACGTTCAAACTGGGACGGCATCATCACAATTCTCACTCCGGCAGCAGAAGCCAATACGCTCACGGATGAGGCAAAATTACTCTATTTCAAAGCGCTAAAAGCCAACCGAAACTTCCCGGAACTGTATACTGCAATTGAAAAATATGGCAGCAGCATGATGCCGCTGAGCAAAGCCGATTACTTCAAAGATGCTGATGCAGAAACACAGTATTACAAATGTCTTGAGCCATTGTATGCCGGTTCAGATGAAGAAAAAGTGACGGCAGAACTGGCATCCGCCCGATTCAAATTAGAAGTGCTGATGGATGAAAATAGCGGTTATGATGCCGTTGAACGCGCACTAATCCTCAGCGGAAAAACAGCATCCGGATATAAATCCATCATCAATTTTCTGGGCAGTATTGGTGGTGGCAATAAAGCCATAGAATATGCAAAACAATGGTGTGCAGACTATCCTTCTGATTCCAGTGCCCGCATGACACTTGCCAATCTCTGGCTGACAAAAGGCGATATGGACTCAGCAAAAGCTGCTTACACCGACTATCTGAACGTCGAATCGGACAAGCCCAAAACCATACGAACAGTTTATCAGGAATTTGTGCGATACAACGAAAAATCTGTTGGTCTTGAGTGGGTTGAAAACGTTCTAGCTTCTATTCCGGAAAGCCGGAATTCAGTGCCATATCTGGAGATTTTGTGCGAAGCACAGGCTGACAACTATGCCACATCGCGTCAATCGGCTTCATCACAAAAGCTTAGGAATGAAGCCGTTAATGGCTATCGCAGGCTTCTGGAAATGAATCCGGAAAATGCCGATGAATATGCGAGGGTACTCAACAATTTGAATGCCCCAGAAGATGCGGCAAAAGCTTTTGATATTTTCGAAAAATCCGGGAAAAAGCTTAGCATCAATCAGCGTCGTCAATATGTCAGACTCCTGATAATGACTCATGCAGACGGCGACAAGATTCGCAGTACAGCCAGTGTTGTCAAAAATGAGACCGAAACATTCAATATGGTCGAAACCCTCGACACAGAACAGGCTCTTGAATATGGCGACAGTATTCTCGAAGCTCAGTTAAGCAATGAAAATGCAAGTACCCGAATCAAAGCCTACAGTTATCTGACCAGGCTGTACATGAGTCAGGGAAACATTGACAAACTCAAGGAAATATCGACAAAGCTGGAGGACGGAGCATCGAACAATCCGGAAATCAGATTAAAGCTTGTCGATACAGCACTTTCGACCAATCAGTTTGAGGAAGCCCTTCGCCACCTCACCTGGCTTCAGGCACTACGTCCGGATGCAAGAGACGTTCTGGCAGCCGAAATCCGCCTGGCCAGGCGTGCCCCGAACTTT
>JAZRWV010000206.1:0-5839 GCA_045599925.1 Myxococcota bacterium | reverse complement strand
CTCACCCCTCTCACCTGTTCCACCAGGATTTGTTCGGTTCAAAGACAAACTCGTTCATGCAGTCCGCATTCCGGGAATAACCCCCTCCGGTCTTCACATTGCCATGCTTCACGGCATTGCGGCAACTGCATCATCCTGGCTTCCACTCATGCGATATCTCATTCCCATTGCAAGGGATTTTATCGTTGTCGATCTACCAGGACATGGCCTTTCACCTGCCCCCAATCCTCCATTTTCGTGTTTTGATGCATATGAATGTGCAGAATACAGCCTTCTTCAACTTCTCGATCCGGATTCCAATAACCTTGTCATCGGCAATTCGCTTGGTGGTGCATTTGCCTTAAAATTCGCACTTGATAATCCCGATTTTGTGAGCAAATGCGTCCTCATCTCTCCTGCTGGAATGCCATTCCCGAATTCAGCACGTGAAGTCATCGAGCCATTTTATAAAGATACCCTTGTGGATGCCATTCACATCATCGAAAAGATATGGGTTCATCCCACAATAAAAGCCAGATTGCTCGCACCGGTCATACATCACACCATGATCCAGCCTTCATTTAAGTCTCTGATGGAATCCATTATGGATATCGATGATCACCCAGACGGTCCGCTTGCAAAACTCATTTTTACGCAGGAAAAGCTCCAGGCTTTTCGTACACCAACACTATTTATCTGGGGACAAAACGACCATATCCTTCCGCATCCCATGCGCGATGCATTTGATGCCGCACTCCCAGACTCGACAACACGCCTTTTTCCAAGAGAATATGGACACTGCCCGCAATTCGAACACCCGGAAAGCCTGGCCAGACACATTTGTGACTGGCTTGATTCCTAATGCCACGCCTCTCGCCAAATAGATATCTACTCAGCCGAGGTTCAGCTGATTCCCCTCGCCAGAACTGTTATACAAATTGTTACTATCAACATTTATTATTTGACAACTACAACTTATTCCATAACAATCACGCGGCTTCGCTGTAATCGAAGATTCGTTCAGCCCAGGAACAGGGCAAGACTTTTTAAAGGCAAAGATTCATGACAGTACCCAAAATTGTTGGTATCGCAGGCGGAACAGGTTCAGGAAAAACAACACTTGCAAAAAAAATCAGAGAAGGTCTTGGCGAAGCAAGCAACCTGATTCAGTTCGACTGGTATTACAGAGATCTTTCCTATCTTCCTCTTAAAGACCGCGAAGAAGTCAACTTTGACCATCCCTCAAGCCTTGAAAGCGAGCTGCTCGTTGAACACCTCAAAGCCCTGAAAAACGGCCAGGCAATTGATGTTCCTCTGTATGATTTCAAAACGCATTCCCGCGTTCTCGATGAAACCATTCACATCGAACCTCTCCCGGTCATCGTCGTCGAAGGCATTCTGCTTTTCTGTTTTGAACCCTTGCGTGACCTGCTCGACATTAAAATTTTCGTCGATACAGACGCTGATATCCGAGTTTTCCGAAGAATTCGCCGCGATATGCGAGAACGCGGACGCGATTTCAATTCCATTCGAAAACAGTACTATAAATCGGTTCGCCCAATGCATCTCGAATTCGTAGAACCTTCAAAACGATATGCTGATGTCATCATTCCTGAAGGCGGAAATAATTTGATCGCCCTCGATCTCATCATCGAAAGACTCAAACAGTTCGTTTAATGCGCGACAACTCGCGTCTAATCCTTCGCTCTTTTATTGCTGTCGGATTGTGTTGGTTGTGCTTTGCACCAGGCATCACAATTCATAGCTCGTTTTTGATTATTTCCGCCATTGTGGCTTTTGCTGCTGCTATCGCCCTGATCTCTAAACGTGCACCAGGTTTTATCCTGCTTTTTTTCACAGCAGCCATAGGCTCCATGCTCTGGGCAACAAGAGGATTCTGGATTTTTCCGCCAGCATTCTCTGGCCTGCTCATTACGCTTCTCATTTTCCTGATCTACACACTCGGAAACAATGAAAAGCCCACAAACAGCACTCCGCTGCCAGCCCCCCCTGTCTGCGCACCACAAATGGCCAGACTGACTATTTTCCATAGCATCTGGTTCGCCGGCCTCATTCTTATCGGACTGTTTCCATGCTCATATTCGGCTATTACTTTCATGGCATGGACCTGTCTTTTGCTCGTTCTTGGCCGAAATCTCTGGATGTTCTGTATTCATACTGAATGGTATGGATACATGATGCGCCGTGAAGTTTTTGTTCCTAAAATAAGCTGGAATTTTCGCTTTATTCGACTAGCAATATTGGGAATAATCTGCATTTCACTCATTGTGTTATGTTTTTTATAATAATTCAACTGTTCCTGTTCCGTCATGAAAATGCCGTTCATGCCCCTCTTTGAAAGCTCATTTCTTTTTTTTATGGAGCCAGCCTATTGCGCATTCGCGCAATACGGCATGGCGGCAGGTGCTATCGCAAAGCGATACGCAGCTGCTCTGTTTTATGACTCATGCCCTGCGCGGCCGTATCGGTTGCAGAGGACGTTTTGCAAAACGACTCTGCAACCGATAGGTCGCGCCGCGTCGCGTATTTGGCCTTTGGCCAAATAGCGGCCGCACCAAATAATAATCATATTCAACAACTGGCTTATTTCTATTGAAATACTATACTATAAAACAGCCATCCTCGCGCGGTTGTATCTTTTCCGATGCCAAATTCAATATGAAAAAAGTCATTTCTTTCTTATTTTTAACTTCCATACTCTTCCTCACACAAGCCTGTGACAAGCTTGAAGCCCAGGAAGAAGCCAATCTCGGAAAATCCGCACTGCAGAACTGCGAATTTGAAAATGCAAGAAAGCATTTTCAAAAAGCCCATGATTTGTATCCATCACACGAAGACATCCTCATTGGACTGGCCATTTCTGAAATAGCAGACTACGCGTCCACCAAAGAAATCGAAGACATCATGCGGAAAATCGGATTTAACAAAACCCTTGCCTCTCTTTGTCTTGAAAATCTTGATGATTCGAAAGATGAAAATAGTGACGAAAACCTCTGCAAAACACTGGAATTATCTGATTTTTTCAAAGACCAAAACGACACTTCGGAAGCCTTCCGGATTCACACCTCCGAAATCACACCGGAACTCGTCTGGAGTGACATTCTGAACACCCTAAACAATCAAAATGACGAGCTTTTGCTTGCAGCAGAGCATTTCCAGGAAGCCGCTCGAATTTTAGATGAAAGAACGTGGCGAGTGGATTTTTTCGGTTATGAGGACATTGGATTTCACAAGGCAGATTTTGCAGCATTTTCGGCCGCATTTTATCTCATTCATGCCGCAGTCATCATTCTTTCCGACTATCAGTTCGATTTTAGCGTCAAAGAAACCGCTGATGCCATTCAAAACAACGATGACGAAACACTCGCGACTATCATCAATGAAAACCTGCTCATTCACAAACCAGATGAATTCAACGCACCGGCAGCGCAGGCTCCCATCTTTCAACTCTTTCAATCCATTGCACTGGCGGCTGAAGGCATGCAATACCTCTATGATTTGAAAAAAAGACCTGAAGAATTCGATGTTTTTTCTGATTCCGGCTGTCTGCAACGGCGCTCTTTGTTCCATTGGGAAAAAACAATGCCCGGAATCATTAAAGATTTGGACAAAACATCCACTATTTTCGAAGAAACTGATACTATTTTGTCATTAGGTGAGTTTTTAATGCCGGATGTTCATTTGGACCTCGACCAACTACTCAGCAATCTGCCAGAGCGTAACAAGCAAAAAGCAATCGTGACAGTCAATAATGGCGAGTGGACCTGGTCATTGAATGATGAAATTATCACGATAAATCAATCATTTGCACCTGCCATATTCAATACTCACGCATTCTCGCTCGATTCCGATATTTCGTTCAGACTCGATACAGCATGGGCTAAATTCGATTTTTCCAAATGGCTGTAACCCTGTAGTCAAAAACTCATTTTTGGCATACAATATGCTAAATCATCAGATTCAAATCGCACATTTTGTGTGTATTTTTTGAAAGCATTGGCTTGAACGAAAACTCGCCATTTTTAAGGAGAAAGTTATGAAATTTAACAAACTCATCACGATTCTTGCAGCTTCGTCACTCGCATTTTCACTTGCTGCCTGCGGCGACGACGACAGCAATGACAATAACACTGAAAACAAATGCGACTGTGAAAAAAATCTCGATGCATGCAATGCAGAAGAAAAAGTTCTTTGTGACAAACCCCTGGATGATTTGAAAGCCCTAATCAAAACAAATCTCGCTGCATGCGATTTAAATGCCGCCTCACCAGTTCTCGATCTGGCGTGGACAAAGGACAAAAACGATGCCGATGTTGCCCTGAGTCGTGCCATCGTCAATCTTTTCAACATCGTTCACCATGAAAAAATTCAGGGTCTTTTGAGCGATTTTGGCTTTAAAACAGCATCTGTCGACTTTAGCTATCTGTGGAACGACAAATCAAAAAGTATCTTTAAACAATTTTTGTCCGGAAATGGCGACTGGAACTATATCTTTGACAATTCCAATCACAAATGCGTCGATGAAGATGAAGACTGTGTCAAGAACAGCATCAGCAAAACACTGACGATTGGCCAGCTCATTGAAGCCTTCATGGGAATGGAAAAATATATCGTTTCGATGGCTGAAAGCTTTGAAGCTGCGGCAAAAGCGCTAGAAGCCAGCGGCAAAGAATCTGCAATCGATGGTGCAGGCTGCGGACTTGGCGAAATCAAATTCACGGCTGCAGATCTTTATGGCATTGCAAGTGCCTTGAACCTCGCACTTGCCGCAGGTCACCTCGCATCTGCTTATTCCTTCGATATGAAATTGTATGATTTGATCAACGTGCCGGATGCACCTATTATCGGTTTAAGTTATTATAAGGATGATTCTGGAAATCTTATATTTGACAGCAATAGATTGTCACCGACTTATTATCACTATTATAAAGATGAAGATGCATGGCAGGCGATTAACTCACAGGAAGAATTGGACGCTGCATTAAAAATTATTTCTGCTAAAGAAAAAGAATATTGTGACGATTACAAAGCCATAAAAGAAAACATCTATAAAGATTTTCTTAAAGTTAAGAATAAAGATGCCGCCAAACCCGGTCGTTCACTCTTTGTTCATGGTTTGGAACTCTTTGGAAAAGCCAGTGCCAATTCCGATGCTTCCAAAGACAGCGCCATCTTTGCCTGGAATAAATTTAATGCAGGCATGAGAGACGATGTCGCAAAGATTGTCAATAATGTTGCAGCCAGCAATAACGGCGAAAAAGCCATTGCCATTCCTCAGATTACACCGGTTCTGTCATTCACATTGACTAAGCTGTTTGACAATCCTCCATCGGCAACAGAAGCATTCAAACAGGAATGCAAACTGGAAACTGATACATATCCTGTTTTAGATTATAATTGGGACACTGGCGAGGTAAAATTGATTCCTAAAACCTGGTATGAGCTTTATTCCGATGACAACATTGGTGATCTCATTAAAAATTGGATTCTTTCCGATAACTTTAAAGCTATCTTCAACGAACCGTTCTATACGAATGCCGATCAGGAATGCATTGAATATTACACCGAAAAAATCAATGATTGTGAAGACGAAGAATGCAAAAAGGACTATACAGAATATATGAATGATGAATGTTATGGTGTGTTCGTAAAAGACGACTACAGCAGCGAATTTTCATCCGGCTGGGGAGATATGGATGAAAGCTTCCTCGATCCCCAGTGCAGACTTGCTCTCTGTTACGACGAAGAGGATGACTGGTGATTATAAGCGCATTGATGACAATGGTTACTGAATAGATAATTTGGCCACCATTTGCGGCGCCTTGGCGCCGCTACATGG
>JAZRWV010000205.1:0-4374 GCA_045599925.1 Myxococcota bacterium | reverse complement strand
CGATGGTGATTGTCTCATTGGCATAGAACCAGATGTTCTTCACCTTGTCATTCCAGAAAATATTCATCGCATCGGGGAATTTGTCGCGAATCAAAGTCCGAAGCTGGAAAGTGTAATTTGTGAAGGAAAAATTGAGAAAATAGAACAGCAGGCATTTGCTTGTCTCACTCATCTTCGCGAAATCCGCTTTAAGGATGATGTCAATATCATCAGAGATAATGCATTTATGGGTTGCTCCGGCCTTGAAGCTGTTGTCTTTGAAAAAGGTCTGTCTATTCTTGGTAATCATGTATTTGATGGATGTTCCTCGCTAAAGAGAATTCAGCTTCCTGATAATTTGAAGGAAATGGGGGACAGTGTTTTTTGCAAATGTTCAGCACTAGAAGAAATCAGGCTGCCTGAAAGCTGTTTGTCCATTGGATGCGATTTATTTGATAACTGCATCGAGCTTAAGAAAGTTCATCTTCCCATGCATTTGAAATGCATTCCGAAAGGGACTTATATGCGATGTTACAAACTGGAGGAAGTCGAATGGCCAGAGGTTTGTCGGGAAGATGGGCATGATTATCCGGTTGTGGAAAAGCTGGCGTTTATGCTGGCGCTCATGGATGATTGTTGTGAGAAATACGAACTCCGAGATGGTGTGATGAAACGCGTAGTCATTAACCTCATTGATGAAGATCCCAACGGGGTGTTTCAGCTGACTCCTCCGGGAAGAGTAGGACATCTCGAGCGAGTGCCTCAGCTCATAATGAATTCAACCTTGAATATTGCCTGGGAAACATCAAGGTATTCGACGCATTATGAATTCCAAATGAATTTAATTAAAACATGTCTTTCACTTGCCAATATTATAACTCGAAGAAGTAATGCTGACAATCGTGCTGAGCGGCTTTTTGCGCTGAGTGTTGTTCGAAATATTCAGTTTGAATCGACTGATTTGACGTCATCTTTTCTCAAATTGGTATTGCCATTTGCCATTGCAGAAACGCTGTACGCCATTGGTGGCAATGGAAATCTGCGCCAAAAGCAGATATATGAAATTTGTCAAATGGTAGAAAATTATATTCCAAAACTGAAATATGAAGACTCGTCGTCTGAAGATGCCGAAATGATGGCTGAGTTAGCCAAAAAAGAATTTTTTGATGCATTCCTCAAAATGCTTAGTCTGGATTCGGATACGCCATTTTTATTGAGTCCGCATGTTTGGCGTAATACGCTTCCTATTTTACCAGAAAATATCTTTAAAAAATCTGCTAATACAATATATATTGATTGCAATTATTATGATATCATTCAAGCCATTCAGTCGTTGTTTGGACAATATCACATGTATTTTTCAATAATTGATGATTTTTCGGGAGAATCTTTCGATGCGTGGATGCTGAGACTTGGGAGTTTTATTATGGAAGGAACTGATGATGACGTTCATCTGGTTTTGTTCTCTCCTGCTAAAGTGTTCCCGAATAATGATAAAAACTCGCTATATTATGAACGAATCAAGCCAGTTATCGATGTCTGTGAGCATTCCAGTTTAAATTATGTGGCACTATTAAAGCCATCACAAATCGATGAAATTCGGGATATTTTGGCGGAATATCAACTTGAAGAAATGCTGACAGATTATTCATACGGAATCAGGCTTTTGGATTGATTTATTATAGAGGCGCGGCCGTATTTCGCTTTGAGAAATAGGCCGCGCGGCATGGCGTATTGGCTACAGCCAATAGCCATGCACACCAAAACAAACAAACTGCATCATCCAAACTATCTAGTGTTTGCCACAGCTGTCCCACAACTTTTCAGAACAAAGAAAGCTGAGGATTTACAATAGGTTCAGTCATTTTGGGTATGAGATAATCGTCGAGAATTTCGTTTGAGAACAAATTAATTTGTATCCAATTCAAATCTTCGCATTGAATGAGCTGTTTTGGATATGAATATAATGAAAGCAATAATCAAAAAGTTCATCATTCATGCGGGAAAGAGCAGATCGGCTGACAGGGGGCTTAACTCCAAGATGATAAAGCCTTGTTTTGTTTGCTTTTTTGGGCTTGCTCATTCTCACGCAGACTCATCAGACTGAGTATTTGAGCCATGAACATCACGATGAACTGGACATATCGACCCGTCTTGCATCGTTTGTCACCTTGCCCGCATTTTCGAGTTAAATGCTCAATTTCTTGTCTCGGAAGAATTTTTGTCAATGTATGAAAAACAGTGTTATACTGCGCCATGGTTCGGAAATCCTTGCAAAAGGCGGTTGTTGCTAATTTCCTTTTAGAAAGAAATCGATTCCGAACCAACTATGTAGCCATATTTGGGTGGGACAGCAGTGTTTTCCACCATACAAATCCATCATAAACATCACTAAATATCATTGAGAATATGAAATGACCCAAACAGCTGGCAGGCAAAATAACGCACAACCCACTCCAGGCTCTTTTCAAACAGAACCTTCGTCTCCCCATGACAACGAAACAATTCAGGGCATAAATGAACTTCTCTGTGACCAATATCGCATCATTTGTCAATTAGGCAAGGGCTCGCAGGGCGAAGTTTTTCTGGCTGAAGACCTGCAGTCGCATCAAAAAGTTGCAATCAAACAACTCACCATTCAGTCAGTAAAGGACTGGAAGCTGTATGATCTCTTTCATCGCGAAGCCGATACGCTAAAACGACTTGATATGCCTGGCATTGCAAAACTGCATGAAGTCCGAGAATATCTCGATATCCCGGAACCACGTGCATTTATCGTTCAGGATTATATCGAAGGCGATCCACTCCAGACATTTATCGCCAAAGGACATCGATTTCAGATAGGACAAATCGGAGGCATCTTATTACAACTCACCAAAATCATCGAAAAACTTCATCATTGCGATCCACCCGTGATTCATCGCGATATCAAACCCTCGAATATTCTGATAAATTATGTCGAAGGGGTTGATTCATTACAAGTTCATCTCATCGATTTTGGTGCCGTTGCGAATCCTCAGGTCAAAAGCGGCGGTTCAACGGTTGTCGGCACATATGGCTATATGGCCCCGGAACAGCTCATGGGACATCCGGAACCCGCCAGCGACATCTATTCACTCGCCATTGTCGCAGTGTATCTGTTGAGCGGCACACCGCCAGAAGACCTCGAAGTGCAGGATTTCAATGTGCTTATCGACGCTCATCTCGAACATCTGCCGCATCAAATCACATCTGTTCTGCGCAAAATGCTTGAGCCAAAAGTCGATGAACGCCTGACTGATTTTGAAGTCATTCACAAATTCTTTTTGGCCCTTAAATGTCAGAAATTCGATGATATTCCCGAGCTATTTAGCAACAAACATTCTTCAAACGAATACTCTCTGCGCAAGGTGAATGCTTATTTGCAGCCCGGTAATATCGAATTATGGCAGGCACTTTCTGACAATTTGCCAAGAAAATTACCAATTAAATATCGAAAAACTTTATTTGCTACTGCAATAAAAAAACTTTTGCCACTGCATTATCTGGATTTTTCATTGCCAGCTTTAATTTTGACAGTGCTGATGACTGGACTAATCAGTTTAATGATTAAAAATGCTGTCCTGCAATTTAGCAACATTAATATCATAGAATTGTTATTTATTATATTTGTTGCAATCTGGATTATATTATCAGTTATAATTTATTCAAAAGAATATCCAAAGCTTTTTTATGAGATATCGAATTGTAGAAACATGTCGAGATTATTGAAAACTGGCAGAAAATCCATGGCAACTGTCATTCACATGACATATTGCAGCAAGGATTCTTCAGAATTACTAAGGATGAACAATCGCAGCCATTCCTACACGCCAACCTGGGAAATTACTTATAGCTTCAATCCCCCCGATGATGCCTCACCCGATCCAATCGTGCATACAGTTAAAACGCATGCATTGTCCGAAGGACTCAAAGAGGGATCTCTGATTCCGATTGTTTATCGAATTATGGATGAAAAAGGCAAAGAAGTCACCAGCATGCCATTCCCAATTCCCTATTGCGATTATGATGATATTAATGTTAGCGAGGTATGAAAGATGAAATATATCGATCGAGAAAATTCAATGAATAAACAATCTGAAAATTCAGAGGACAAGATTCAAACGCCGCATTTTCTCGTTAAAAAAGGTTACCAATACATCCAGTTAATTGGCGAGGGTTCTAACGGAAAAAACTATAAAGCGCGGAATCTAAAAACGGGTGAAATTGTCGCAATTAAAGCACTCAAATTCAGCGAAAATCTTAAAAACTATGATCTGTTTCATCGAGAAGCTGATGTATTGAAATCACTCAATATCAAAGGCGTACCACTGTATTACGATTTCATTTCACAGGGCAAGGAATTTACCGAATGCT
>JAZRWV010000204.1:0-4627 GCA_045599925.1 Myxococcota bacterium | reverse complement strand
CCGGTTATGCACAACAGCGGCTTCCAGCCGCCGGGGCTGATTCACCATGACGACGATAAACGACATATTGGTTATGGAAGAGCGGATTAGCAGCGGCATCCAGCCGCGTTGGCTGAGCATTTGCCAGTCCAGAGGCGGGCGCTTCCCGTCCACCCCCAGTTATGCACAACAGCGGCTTCCAGCCGCCGGGGCTGATTCACCATGACGACGATAAACGACATATTGGTTATGGAAGAGAGCGTATTTGCTGTGGGCTTCCAGCCGAAAACGATTGTTCACACTAAAACTAGGTCAAACAATAAGGAGATAGAGCCATGATGTACGCTTTTATGACACTTGATGATAAGACCGAAATCGTTCATTCGGAAATGCACCCCGATGGAACGGTTAAAGTCTATTTGGAACAACCAAATGAGAAAGACGGGTTTCATTATGCGACCTGTTACCTACCTGCATACCGTTGGGAGAATGTATATGGGTTTTCAAACGAACAAATTCAGCGCTATCAGGAAGTCATTGAATCTACGGCACATCTGATTTTGGAATTTTCCCAGGTGGGAGGATTTGATCATGCCGCAAATTTTTAAGATTGGTGCGTATTGGGTTTTCTTTTCGACGACGAACAAAAATAAATGCGAAGCCGTATTGAGGAGGCTGTCAAGCCGACGAGATAGGCGAAGCGCACGGGCGTATTGAGCGCGTAGAGCCGCAAAATTTTGCGGCTCTTACGCGTGAGATAGCCCGGGCAAATAAAAAAGGAACCACGAAATATGACAAAGCTGATGGCATACAACGGTCGATTTTGCGAACAGGATTTTGAAAACGCGCTAATTGCACTGTTTGAACGTGAGGGATGGCAATATACGTTCGGCGATCAAATTGAACGAAGCTGTGGTACTGATGTTCTTATTCAACAGGATATTTATGATTTTGTGGCTGAGGAGCATCCCTATTTGACGGGTGAAGAGATCACAGATGTCGTGAATCGCGTAGCTTTTATTAATGCCGAGAATGATTTTGCCTGGTTGCACACTGTTTATACCATGCTGGTAGATGGTATTCAGCTGACGACACAAGATGGCGAGCCACATATTATTCGTTATATGAATTTTAATGATTGGACGCGGAATACATTTCGGGTCGTCAATCAATTGACTGTCGATTATGTGAACAATGGTCAGCGAAAGAACCGTCGGCCGGATGTATTGTTATATATAAATGGCATTCCACTATGTGTGATAGAACTCAAAAATCCGAGTCAATCTAACACGACCATTGCGGAGGCCTATGCACAGATCAATACGCGATACTGGCGCGATATCCCGCATCTTCTCCATTATTGCCCGCTCGCCATGATTAGTGATGGCGTCAAGACGCGTTTGGGCACAGTGCTGACGCCGTACGAGCATTTTTATGCCTGGCGGCGCGTGGAAAACGACGACAAAATCGCAGGCTCCGGCTTTGATGAAGCGGAAAGTATGATTAAGGGCGTATTTGCACCGCAGCGATTTTTAGAAATCTTCCGTGATTATGTCTATTTTCGGGATAGAATTTATGATTGCGATCAGCATGAAGTCGTGTGCCGATATCCGCAGTTTTTTGCGACGCGGCTTTTGCGCGAGAGCGTGTTGCAATCCGTCAAGGCGCACAGCGGGAAAGGTGGGACGTATTTTGGGGCAACAGGTTGCGGCAAGACGTACACCATGGCATTCTTGGCGCGACAATTATCGCTTCGCTGTGCTGATGTACTTGGCTCTCCGACCATCGTTATGATCGTCGATCGCGAAGATTTGCAGAAACAGGGTGCGAAGCTGTTTACCAAATCGACAGAGTTCCTTAGCATGGGCGAGGTTCGAATCATCAAGTCGCGTAAAGATTTGCGGCAGGAATTGAGTGCACGGCCTTCGGGCGGTTTTTACATCTGCACCATTCAGAAATTTTGTGATCGCAAAGAAGATTCCATTGGATTGATCAACGAACGTCCAAACATTATCTGTTTTTCGGACGAGGCGCACCGTTCACAGATCGAGAAGAGCAAGCAGATCAAATTCGATAAAGATGCCGATGAGAATATGCGTGCAATCGTTTCAAAGCCGTATGCCAAGGTGTTACATGAGGCTTTTCCCAATGCGACGTTTGTTGGCTTTACGGGGACGCCGATTGCTGAAACATATCAGACGTTTGGGGAAGAAGTTGATCGCTATACGATGGATATGGCGGTTGAAGACTGCATCACGGTGCCGATCAAGTATCATCCGAGAATTGCAAAAGTTCTATTCGATGAGCAAAAAATCAAGGAGATAGAAGCCTATTATAAATTATGCGCAGATGAAGATGCCACGCCAGAGGATATCATGGCGAGCAAGAAAGCGATGAGCAGCATGGAAACCATTCTTGGCAAACCTGATCGCTTGAAAAGACTTGCCGAGGATATTTATACACATTACGAGGCTGCAATCGATGCAGATCCCGCACGTGTACAAAAAGCAATGATCGTTTGCGCAAATCGAAAGATTGCCTATGATTTATTAATGCAATTCAAGACACTTTATCCTGCGTGGTTTGAAGAAAAGAAGAGTCCCGACGATAGTCAGCTGACGCCAGAACAGCTCAAAGAACTCAAGCCCATGCCCACCATTGCAATGGTCGCAACGGCTGGAAAGAATGACCCCACAGATATGTATAATTATCTTGGTGGGGTAAAAAATAGCGAGCGCAATGATGATTTGGACGCATGTTTTAAACAGGAGCTTTCTAATTTCCGCATCGTTATCGTCGTCGATATGTGGATTACAGGATTTGACGTGCCATGTCTTACCTATTTATATAATGACAAACCGCTTCAGAAACATTTGCTCATTCAAACGATTAGCCGTGTCAACCGCAAATATCCGGGTAAAAATTTCGGATTGATTGTAGATTATATCGGTATTCACGACAATATGTTGGAGGCAATGAAAGTCTATGGCGGTGGTGGAACTTCGCTTGCTCCAACAGAGGATGATATAGATCAGGCATATATGGTTTTCGTGGAACAATTAGAAATTATAAAGCGATTGTTCCTCGGTTTTGATTTATCCGTTTTTCTTGATCCACAAGCGGATGAAATTGAGCGCTATAAACAGCTTTCAAAGGCGGCAGAGTTTGTTTTCGCCAATGCAATGCAGCTGAATTTGGAAGAAGAGGGGAAAAAAGCGCGTAAAGTAAATTATAAAACTTATTTCTTGAAGATAGTGCAAAGGATGCGCCTCGCTTATGACGTTTGTCAACCTTCAGGCACTTTGACGGAAGAAGAACTTTCACTGGCACAATGTTTCATGGCCATCGCCGGTTTTGTGCGCAAAATGAGTGGAACCTCTCAGCATGATACTGAAAGTATGAACCGTCATGTGGCTCAAATGGTAGAAGAAGCTCTTAAATATAATGAGGTCATCAGCATTCTGGATACGGGAGAGGAAGAGGATATCTTTGATGAGAAATTTGAGGAACGACTGTCCGACGTGAAGTTGCCTGCAACAAAATTAGAACTGCTTGTTAAAATGCTTCGCAAAAAAATCACGGAATATGGTCGTACGAATGCGATTACTGCACGGAAATATCAGGAATTGCTGGAAGCGACGATTGAGCAGTATCACGAACGTCGCAAGCATTTGGATTTGGAAGAAGCCGGAGCAACGCAGGAACAAGCATCAGAAGATATCATCAAAACGGCCACAGAACAGGCATTGAAGCTACTTAAAGAACTGAAAGCTGAGCGCGAGAGTTTCCGATACATGGGGCTGACGTTTGAAGAGAAAGCGTTTTACGACATTTTGATTCATCTACGCGACGAGCATAATTTTGAATACGGGACAGATGGTCCAAACGGCAATGACAAGTGCAAATCATTGGCAAAGAAAATCAAAGAGATCATCGATACCAAATCGGCATTTTCCGATTGGTTGAACAATCAGCGCGTGCGCGATACGTTAAAACAGGATATCAAGATTTGTCTCATCAAAAATGGTTATCCACCACAATATAGCCCCATCGTTTTTCAAGAGATTATGGGACAGGTGGAGAATTACAAAACCTTTGAAGAGGTGCCTATTGATGATGAATAGATGCGCGAAATGATTGGAGACTGATGTATAATATATAAAATTAAAAACGCCCGCGTATCGGCGATGCTGATAGCAGGCATCCTATTATGTCAACCTTGTTGCTAGGGCTTCATCTTGCTTTGAATGAGTTCGACGATGTCTTCGCGTTCTCTATGATAATCGAGTGCGGATTTGCCGGTGTTATCTTTGATGTCGATGTCAGCGCCATGCTCAATGAGATATTTAATTTCATTTATATGATTAGATAACATAATTGCTGTTCTGCCCTGGTTATCGCGAGCATTCACATCGGCCCCCGCTTCGACGAGACACTCGACCAGCATTTTTCCTTCTTCTTCATTGGAAATATCGTTAGTAACGCCGAGGCCGTGGAACAGCACAGTTTGACCATCTTTGTCTTTGGCATTGATATCAACGCCTGCTTTGACTAAAGCTTTGATTGCATCATCATTAATGTTGCGGGCGACACCATGATCAAAACCGCCGGCAACGTAAGTCAGGTGGTAAAATAATGGTGTTCTATT
>JAZRWV010000203.1:0-4176 GCA_045599925.1 Myxococcota bacterium | reverse complement strand
ATGTTTATCGCAACGGAACCGAGACGGATGGAAACGGTGCGACGCATAATGTCAGAAAGGCTATGCCGGCGCTTCAGAACGTTGCGTGTCTTGTGTCGCCGGAATCGGCTGACGATGCAATGCCACGTCCACAGGCCCTTTTGGAGTCTGACATGTTTATCTCAATTCATTGCAGACCTGAAACGGACTTGTTCAACGGTGATTATCTGGTTGTGAGGAAATATCGAAATGGCGCCGTTGTTCGAGTTTATCGCGGAACAATTGGAGAGCCGAAAGTATATCCGACGCACATCAAGGCAATGCTGAAAATTGACAAATCGGAGGTTCCAAATGGCTAATGTGAATGCATTCAAAAAGATGGCTGTGCAGACGGCTTTGTATAAAAAGAAATACAAGGCTTTCTTTGGCGATTTCTGCCAGCGCAATTATGACGCACTCATTGGATCCATTCAGGAACGGACTCCGGTTGACTTTGGCGTATTACGTGAAGGCTTTGCACAGAATTCATCGATTGCAACGACTGGAGAAAAGGTCGTTTTCACGGTTTACAATCCGTCTGATTATGCGGCTCATGTTGAATACGGATATCATCAGAAGCCAGGCATGATTCTCAAGATGAAGATGGACAAGGGAAGACTTCGTTTTGTCGAGTTTATGGGATGGTCACGAAAATATGGCGTCGGCGATCCGACGGGTAAAGCAGAACCGGATGAAAATGGGTTTTATACAATTGTCACTCGGAAACGGCTGATCCCAGGTCGTCACATGGTTGCAGATTCGGTGTCTGAACTCCAAAAGGAACTTCCAAAGCGATGGCATTCTGCATTCAGTGCATTCAGTGAGGCGAACGGACCATGGCGTGCGCAGTAGTTACACATGATGTCATTAAAGGCGCTGTCGTCCGGGCGCTTTCTGCGATTTCGGCCGGACAGCCGATTTATGACGAGCGAATGCTGCAGGATTTCACCGAACCATGTTTCTTTGTGATTGAAACATCGGTTTCTGAGGAGCCTGAACTCACGCCGTATTGTTTTAGAGAGCATCGAATTGAAGTCACGTATTTTCCAGCTACTGAGGCTTTATCGCATCGAACGCAGTTAAGCCAGTGGCGAGAAATTATGATGGATGCGCTTCGCAACATCATGGTCGATGCCTGCGTCGAAAACAATCAAATGATACGGCTTCCAGTACGTGCTCGGAATGCAGAGTGCAGGCTTATTGAAGATCACATCACGTACTATGCAAGTTATCGAATTCATTGTCGGACACCTGAAATGGATGAGCCGATAATGGAAACTCTCATTCAATATGAACATTTAGGATAAAGGAGGCCGTTATGGCTGGAGGAACATTTATTGCTCAAAACAAAGTGCGTCCAGGCGCATATATCAACTTTAAGGCCGTATCCGCACCGGCAATGAGTGTCGGTGAACGCGGTGTTGCGGCCATGCCGCTTGCAACAGGCTGGGGGCCGGACTTCATTGAACTGTACTCTGAAGAGCTTCTCAGCGGCAAATCGCTTTCAAAAGTTGGCTGTACATACGTCGATGAAGATGCTCTGATTTATCGACTTGTTTTGTCGAATACTTACAAATTATTGATTGCAAGAACCGATTTAACGAGTGCTGCAAGTGCAACGGCGACGGTTGGAAATCTCGTTGTTACGGCAAAATATAAAGGCGCTTTTGGCAATCGAATCAGCGTCATCATTGCGAAAGTTGGTGATACATCGAATTATGATGTGACAACAGCAGTTGACGGAAACGGAAAAAATACTCAGCGCATTGCGACGATTGATAAGCTTGTCGGCAATGACTTTGTTGATTTCAGCATCGATGATTCTGAAGAGTCTCTTGTGCCGACAGTGACGGCTGGGACTTCATTAACCGGCGGCGTCAGCGGAACTGAAAGCAGCCAGAGCATTTCTGCCGCCATCGCGGTTCTTGCAACGAAAACGTTTAATGTCCTTGGATGCATGAGTTCGGAATCGACGGTTAAGCAATACATCAAGACGACTATTCGACAGCTTCGAGAAGATGAAGGCCGCAAATGCAAGGCAATCGTTCTGGATTACGGCGGTTTGTCAGGTGCAGATTATGAAGGTATTATCTCCTGCAAGCAGGGATATAAGACGCAGGACGGTGAAATCACGGCAGCGCAGTTCATTGCACAGCTTACCGGCATGTCTGCAGGCGCGGAACTCGGCGTATCTCTGACTCATAAAGTGATTGAAGGTGCAGTCGAGGTTGTCGGAGAACCGAAGACAAATGCTGATATTATTGAAGCACTTAAAACTGGATATCTCGTTTTGTCTCAGCTCAATGATGGGACTGTTATTATCGAACAGGACATCAACACGCTTTGCAATGATCTGACGGGAAAGGATGATTCGTTTAGAAAAAATCTTATCATCAACACACTTGATGAAATCGGAAACACGATCCAGCTGACGTGGGATAAGACTTATTGCGGCAAGGTTCATAATAATCCGACACAGCGAGAGAATTACAGAGCGGCACTGATTCAGTATTTCAGAACGCTTGAAAGCCTTGAGCTTATCCAGGATTTCAACAAAGACACTGACATCATTGTCAATCAGGGTGAAAACCTCGATTCCGTTGTTGTGGAATGGTGGGTTAAGCCTGTCGATGTGATGGAAAAACTGTATATGACAACGAATGTTCGAAGATAATGGAGGTGAATTATGGCTCTTTTACGTGCAACAGATTTGATTTCAGCAAAGGAAGGCCGAGCCTATATCACAATCGACGGCATCCAGCATGAGGCTTTCTATGCAAAAAATGTCGAAGCGACAGTCACAAAACAGAAAGTCGAGGTTAAGATATATGGCAAGCGCATGACACAGCACAAAACTGTCGGCATCAGCGGTGCAGGCACAATGAACATAAATTATGTTTCGCCATTTTATCGACAAATGGTTGAGAAATACAAGGACACAGGAGTTGATACATATTTCACGATGACGCTTGTCAATGAAGATCCTGAATCAACGGTTGGCGTCAATTCCGGGACTTTATATGACGTGAACATTGATAGTTCTGTGATAGCGAAATTCGACAATGACGGCGATGTTCTGACAGAGGATGTGCCGTTTACATTCGATGATTATGTTCAGAATACAAATTTTAATGAGTCGCCACAGCACTAATCACGCGAAGCGTCGCAGGTCGTATTGACGACAGGAAATAGACCTGCGCACAAGGCCGCGTATTGCATTGCAATAGCGGCCAACACAACGATAAAAAAGGAGAAATTATGGAAAGTTTAGAAGATTTTCTCATCGAAGCATCGCAGGAAGATATAACAAGTGAAGTTATTGTTTCTGAACGATTAAAGGGTAAAAAGTTCAAGATTCGTCCGTTGTCAAATGATGAATATCGCGGTTATTCGCGCCAGTCTTATGTCACGAGGGGCGGAAAGCGAGAGTTTGACAGCATTAAGTTCGCAGAGCTTCTTGTTTTGAATTGTGTTGTGGAACCAAATTTCAAACGTTCTGACTGGATTGCAAAGGCGAATGTATCAACTCCCGAAGAGCTGATTCACAAAGTATTATACCCAGGTGAAATCAGCAAATTGAGTGAAGAAATTGCTAAATTATCCGGTTTTGGAACGCAGTCTGTTGAAGAAGAGGCTTATGAAGAAGCAAAAAAGCCTTAAAAGCACGACAAACAGATATGTGGCGAGCATATTTTGTCGTCATCAAGCTGCGCAAATGGCCGCATGAATATACTGAATTGCCGCCGAGAGAACGCGGTCTGGTGAATGCGATTATTGATGAATTCTGCGAGAAAGAAAAATGAGCGACAGTGCACCGATAAAACAAGAAATCATCCTTGATGACAAGGTAACGCCAGCACTTGATGCGATGATCAAGGCGATTACCGGTGCATCGACAGCGATGGATTCTCTTATCAAATCCGTTTCATCGTTTCAGTCATCAATTACCGGTGAAAGCATCAATCCTGCGCTTTCGAACATGGTTGAGCAGGCGCAGAGTGTTGCAAACGCATTTAAAGCGGCGTCTGGTGATGCAAGTGCGATTGCTGACGCATCAAAAAATATAAAGCCTATCGAGATACAAGGGACGAATATGCCTGGTGCTGAGTCGAAGGCAAAACCGAATGCGGGGACCAAAAAAAGTGTCGAAAGCGGCAT